>NZ_NHSG01000312.1:0-32277 GCF_020024005.1 Streptomyces purpurogeneiscleroticus | reverse complement strand
CTCGGGGGCTAGGGGAGTCATGGGGGTCATGGGCCGGGTTCCTTCCCGTCCTTCTCCTCGCGCGGCGCGCTGTCGGGCGGCTCGCTGTCACGCTTCTTCCGGCGCGGCAACGGAGGCCGCTGCGTCTCCTCCTGGCGGGGCGGTCCTTCCTCCTCAGGAGGCGGTGTCCGCTCCTCGGGAGGGGGCGTCTCCTCGGTAGGCGGCGTCTCCTTCTTGGGACGGGGCGTCGGCTCCTCGGTAGGTGGCGTCTTCGTCTCGGGAGGCGGTTCCTCCCCGGGTACGGGTGGCAGGACCGCCGTGTCGTCCTCGGAGCCCGGAGGGCTTCCTTCGTCGGCCGGGAGCGGCCGTGTGGGGGCGGGTTCCTGGGCGGGTGCGCCCTCCTCAGCGGCTCCCTCCTTGGCCGCGCCCTCCTCGGCCGGCCCCTCCTCCGGCGCCCGCCGCTTCCGCCGCAGTCGCCACGACGCCGGCCACAGCCGCCCCGGTGGCACCGTCACCAGCGCCGCCGCCAGGGCGAACAGGGCGAGGGCCTGGGCCGGGGCGCTGAACGGGCCGCGGCCGAGCGCGGGCGGGAAGCCCGCCCCGAAGGACGCGACGACGCCGGCCGCCGCCATCGAGAGGAAGGCGAGCGGCGCGAGGACGCCCGGGCGGACGCGGGCGAGCAGCGCGAGTACCGGTACGGCCGCCGCGTACGGCCCGGTGGCGAGTGCCAGCACGGCGGTGAGCACGACGACGCCGAGCACCCAGGAGGGCGCGGGCGGCACCACCGGTACGGGCGCCTCGCCCACCCTCTTGCGCTGCCGTACCAGCGCGCACGCCGCCACCAGGAGCACGCCGACGGCCCCGAGGATCAGCCCCATCCGGTACTGCGCGGCCGGCGCGTAGTACAGGTGAACCGTGCCGCCCCCGCCGGGCGGGATCAGGAACGCCTGCTGCCAGCCGTCCACCCGCAGCGGGGTGAGCGGGCGGCCGTCCAGGGTGGCGCGCCAGCCCTCGTTGGCGTTCTCGTACGTCTGGAGGTAGACCCCGCGCCCGGGGCCCACGTAGGCGTCCCGGCTGTCGCCCGACCAGTCAGCGCCCGCGATGACCCGGCGCGGCGCGACGGCCGTCGGCGCCGCTGTGCCGCGGCGGAGCGTCACGTCGGTCAGCGCGAGCGGTCCGCGGTCGCCGGCCTCGACGCGGTGCCGCCCGGCCGGCAGGGCGACCCGGCCGCCCTCCGCACGGCACAGCTCGACCTTGACCGGGCGGCGCTGCACCAGGTCGCGCACCAGGCCGGAGGACTTGGTGGCGTACGGGACGCCGTCGATGGTGAGGTCCGGGCCCCGGCCACAGGGCAGCGAGAAGCGCGCGCTCTCTTTGGGCGGCGGGGTGCGGTACTTCTTGAGGGCCGGGAGGTAGATCTCGCTGAGCCCCACGGGCAGTTGGAGCGGCTGTCCGGCGACGGGGTTGTGCAGGGTCAGCGGCGCGACCCGGGAGACGGTGATGTCGAGGCGGTCGGTGGTGATCGGGTCGAAGCGGGCCGTGCCGTTCTCGTCGACCCCGGCGGTGGCCGCCCCGTAGGGGGAGTTGATCAGGATCTGTTCGGGGCGCGCCGAGATGCCGCCGGCGGCGCCCAGCACGATCGTGTCGATCTTCTTCTTGCCGGGCCAGCGCAGATGGACCGTGGGGGTGTCCCCGGCGATCCAGGCGGTGGTCAGATCGCCGTCCACGAGGTTGCGCGGGCTGAGCGACTGCCCCGTGGTGCTGGTGGAGTCGGCGGTGGCGGTGATCCGGCGGCGCTGTTCGGGCGCGGCCTTCGTGAGCAGCGCGTCCAGGGCGCGGCCGGGGACCGCCAGCGCCTGTGCGGAGACCCGGTACGAGCCGTCGGCCCCGGTACGGAACTGGCGGTGCAGCCCGGTCTCCGCGGCTCCCGGAGCGAGCCCGCCAGGGTCGCTGCCCCGGTGCAGCGCGTACGTGGTGGCGGGCGCGTCCGGGTACGTGGAGTCCGCGGGGAGCCGGAGGAACCGGGTGACCCGGACGCCGGGGATGGTGACCTCGGAGATGCCCGCGCCGGAGGCACCGGGGCGCGGCTGTTCCGCCCCCACGAGGGTGACCTTCAGCCACTTCGCCCGCCCCGGCGGTGCTTTGACCGGCTGCCGCCGCCCGTCGGTGCGCAACTGGCTGACCGCGCTGCCGCGGTCCGTGGTGACGCGAACGGCCGTGGGAGCGGCGCGCAGCCCGTCCCCGGGCAGCGGGGTGAGCGAGAGCGTCGCGGGGACGTCCACGGGGCGGCGGAAGGCGATCCTCAGCCACTGGCCCACCGGTTCGCCCGCGCTGCCCTCCGCCCAGGCGGTGGCCGGGTCGCCGTCGAAGGCGTGCACCGGGTCGTACTGGGGGAGGTGGAAGAGCCAGCTGCCGCTGGAGGACGCGGTGACCGCACGGGCGCCGCGCAGCACGGCGGTGGTCTGGTGCTCGATGCCCTGGGCGGGCAGGATCTGGCGCGGCGGGCGGCCGGGGTCCTGGACGCTGTCCGGACCGTTCCGCTCGCCGGCGGTGTACGTGTAGGACGTGTTGGTGTTGACCAGGCCGAAGCGGGTATCGGCGCGGCGCAGGCCGTCACCGGTGAGCTGGAGCGCCGGAGTGTCGACACCGGGGTGCGCGTCGCCGGTCAGTACGGACGGCCGGTCGCGCAGCCCGGGGTCGGCGGCGAACTGCAGCAGCGCTTCGGGGCCACCGCTGAGCTGTGCGATGTCTGCCGCTGCCTTCACGGTGACGGGCCCGGGCCGCGGGGTCCCCACCGGCTCGTAGATCTCCACCGCGCGCTGCCTCGGGTACAGCCCCTGCACCTGTACCGGGGTGTCGGCCGCGATGCGGCCACTGGTGGTCAGCGGCCCGAAGGAGGCGACCTTGCGGTAGCCGGACGCATCGAGGGTGCGCCGGACGGTCTGCGGGGGGACGTACCCGATCTGGTCGGGGTCCAGATCGTTGCGCACCACCACGTGGTGCAGCCCCGCCCTGTTGAGGAAGCCGCGCAGCCCCGGCACTTCGGAGCCGGTCATCAGGGCCTGCTCGACGGCGTCCATCGTGCGCCGCGATCCCTTCGTCCCGAAGGGGACGAAGTCGCGCTGCGCCCAACGGGATTCGGCGAGCACGTCCAGCGGCTGGTCGATGGGGGAGCCCCAGGTGTACAGGCCGTGCGCGGTGGCGGGGACGACCAGCGCGCGGTCGTCGGGGCTGTGCTCCTTCAGCCAGTCGGCGGTGCGCTGCCAGTGGGCGGGCAGCCGCGTGAAGGCACCGGACTGCAGGACCGTGCCGTTCAGGTAGGGCAGGGCGAGGGCCGGGAGCAGCAGGAACGCGACGATCAGGGGCACGTACCACCGGCCGCCGCGTACCGGACGGCGCTCGCGCGGCCCGTATGCCGCGCCCGTGAGGTGCGCCAGCCCGTACGCCAGCGCGAGCGCGAGGCCCGGCGCGAACTTGTAGACGTTGCGGAACGGCTGCAGCGGCCCGTCCAGCCAGGCGCGCACCTGCTCGTGCAGCGGGCCGCCCAGCGCGCCCCCGTACCCCGCCAGCGCGACCGCCACGACGGCCAGCACCGTCAGCAGCAGCCAGCGCCGCTCGGGCAGGTCCCGGCGGGCGAGTCCGGCCAGGCCCAGCGCGGCGACGAGCGCGGTGCCGAGCACCGTGAAGGCCCCGGCGACCAGCGTCCAGCCGGCCGGCAGCCAGGGCTCGCCGAAGTTCAGGTACGCGACCCAGTTCCCGGCGCCGCGCAGCAGTTCGGTGGCCGACATGGTGGCGGTGGTGGTGTCGGCCTGCTCGATGTACGGCATGAAGTTCTCGCCGTGCAGGCCCAGGAGGAGCAGCGGTATCGACCACCATGCGGTGGCCAGCACCACGCCCGGCAGCCACCAGGCCAGGAGCCGCCACCTCCGGGAGCCGGTACGGGTGAGCACGTACAGCAGCGCGGGCAGCAGCGCGGCGAGCGTGGAGGCCGCGTTGACGCCGCCCATGAAGGGGATCAGCAGCGCCGAACGGGCCGCCGCCAGGCGCGCGGTGCGGCGCCCGTCCGCCAGCGGCAGCAGGACCCACGGGAGGACCGCGCCCGGCAGCGCGGCCGCGGACGTGGAGCCGATGACGATGGTGAAGGCTGGCCACAGCGCATACGCGGCGGCGCCCAGCAACCGGGACGGCGGGCTGCCCACCCTCAGGCGCTCGGCCAGCCGCAGCGCGCCCCAGAAGGCGGTGGTCACCACCAGGGACAGCCACAGCCGTTCGGCGATCCAGACCGGCAGGTGCGCCAGGTCGGCCAGCGCGTAGTACGGGAGCATCGGGAAGGCGTAGCCGATGTACTGGTCGGCGAGGCCGCCGAACCCGGCCCGGTCGTGCCACAGGTCCCCGAGGTCGACGAGGAACCGCCACGGGGCCAGCGCCACGGCGAGCTTGGTCTCGAAGGTCATCCGGCCCGGTGACGGTGCCAGGAAGGCGACGAAGGCGGCCGCCCAGAAGGCCAGCAGCCAGCTCCGCCGCCGTGGCCGCTCCGGTGGCGGCTCCCCGGGCGCGGGCGTCGGGGTGCTCCCCGGGGCGGGCGAGCCCGGAGAGCGCGAGGTGGCGAGCGTCTGGGTCATGGCAACCGCCGGAGTATGAGAAGGAGGTTCCAGGTGGCGACCTCGCGCACGCCGGGCAGGCGGGCGACGGCGCCGGCCAGGAACGGCGCATAGCGGGACCGCGCGGCGAGCACCTCGATGTCCCGGCGGGCCCGTACCTGGCGCAGCGTGGGCCCGACATGAAGAGCGAAGAGGTTCTCACCGAGGACGTGCTTGGGGCTGCGCCCGGTGCGCCGCCGGTAACGGTCGCGGGCCCGGCGCGCGCCCAGGTAGTGCCAGGGCGCCGTCTCGTGGCCGCCCCAGGGGGACAGCCAGTTGGTGAAGGCGACGTAGATCAGCCCATTGGGGCGGGTGACCCGCACCATCTCGCTGAGGAAGGTACGCGGGTCGGCGACGTGTTCGAGGACGTTGGAGGAGAAGCAGATGTCGGCCGTGCCGTCCGCGAGCGGCAGCAGATAGCCGTCGGCGCGCACCGCGCCTTCCGGCGGTGCGCCGCGCGGATACAGTTCGGCCGGGTCCGGTTCGAGGAGCACCGCGAGCGCGCCGCGGCGGCGGAACTCCTCGGTGAAGTGCCCCGCGCCGCCGCCGACATCGGCCACCACGGCCCCGGCCAGCGGGGCGTACCGTTCGAGCTGGTCGGCCGCGTCCCGGGCAAGCAGCCCGTAACAGCCCTCGGGGTCGGTCTGCTCGTGCCGGAAGGCGCGGAGGAGGGCGAGGGACCTGCGCAGCGAAGGATCGCGCACCGCCGCTTCACCGCCCCCGTGCCGTGTACACGGCCTCAGCGGCCACCGCGCGGAAGCTGCAGACCGTGGCGCTCCACCGGAAGCGCGCGGCGCGCAACTCGGCCGCGCGGCCCAGCGCGTGGCGGCGCTCCGGGCTGAAGGCGAGCGCGCACCAGTGGGCGGCGAACGCGCTCTCCCCCCGTGCGAGCAGCCCGGTCACCCCGTCCAGTACGGAGTCGCGCAGGCCCGGTATGTCGAAGCCGACGGTCGGGGTGCGCCGGGCAGCGGCCTCCATGACCACCAGGCCCCAGCCCTCGACCAGCGAGGGGTGCAGCAACAGCCAGGCGCGGCAGAGCAGCTCGTGCTTCTCCCGTTCGGTGACGCGGCCCGTGAAGCGGACGCCGGGGCCCGCCAGGGCCTCCAGACGGCGCCGCTCGGGCCCGTCCCCGACGATGACGAGGCGGCCCCCGGTGACCGGCCGTACCCGCTCCCACAGCCGCAGGAGCAGGCCGATCCGCTTGTACTCGACGAGTCTGCCCATGGCCAGGAACAGCGGTTCGGGGGATTTCGGGAGCAGCGGACCCGGCTGCTCGACGCCGTTGTGGACCAGCCGGACGCGGTCCGGCGGCACACCGAGGCCGTGCAGCGCCTCGGCGGTCGACCCGGAGACCGCGACCATCAGGTTGCCGCGATGGGTGCCGGCCAGCGCCCACCGCTCCAGGTGGCGCCCCAGGAAGGCGGCGGGCGCCGGGCAGCGCAGCCCCCACAGGTCGGTGTGGACGTGGTTGACCAGACACAGGGTCGGGCCGCTGTGCCACAGGGGCGCCAGGTACGGCATGCCGTTGCAGACCTCCACCAGCAGGTCGCAGCCGCCGACCCGGCGGGCGAACCGGCCGCGCGCACGCAGGAAGTGGCTCGCGTCGCCGCCCGCCGAGATCACTCGGTAGCCGCGGTGCGCGGCCGGTCCGCCGCACAGCAGGGTGACCTGGTGGCCCAGGGCGGTGAGCCCGTCGGCGAGGCGGTCGACGAGCAGTTCGGAGCCGCCCGCAGCGGGGTTGCCGAGGTCCCGGCGGGCGAGGAAGACGATGCGGCGCGGAACGGGCTGTGGCGCCGCACGGGGCGGTCTGCGGGCGTGCGGGCGCAGCGGCTCGCGCCAGGGGCTCGCGGGCTCCAGGGCAGGGGCGTGGGGCAGCGGTGGCACGTGCTGGGGCATCTGCGCTCCCACTCGTCTCAGGGTGCGGTACCCAGGGTGGGGGACGTACTGCGTACTGAGCCGTGCGGAATGAGCCGACCGGAAAGCGCCGGTGGCCCGTGGGCGGTCAGTGTGCGCCGCGTTCTTCGTCGCGGCCGGGCACCGGAGCGGCGAACTCCGGCCCCGCGCCCTCAGGTTCGTCCGCGCGACGGGCGGCCTCGGGGCGTGGCCGCCGCCCGATGGCGACCAGTACCGCGCCCGCCAGGGCCAGTACGCCGCCCGCTCGGGCCGCCCACTGCGGGACCGTTTCACCGATCAGCTCCCGCTTCGTGGCGTCCGCTTCCGCCCGGGCCGCCTGGGCCCGGCGGGTGGCGGGCGTGAAGCGGAGTCGGCGGGCGTCCAGCAGCGTGACGACGTCCCGCTGCCCGCCGGGCGGCCGCAGCGTCCTGCGCGGCGAGGTCACCGAGTCGATGATCCGGCCGCTCAGCGGGTCGACGACCAGCCGGATCCCGGCGTTGGCGTACCACTCCTCGGCCTGGATCTGCGGCTGCCGCGGCCGGTCCACGAACCTGCCCGGCACCTGGCGGGTGCCGGTCCTGGCCGCCGGCACCGAGCCGGTGAAGACGTAGCCCCGGTACCCCGCGACCCGCTGCGTCCCGGAGTACCGCAGCGGCACCGCCTCCCGGAGCGTGTCGTCCCACCACCGGTAGGTGCGCCGCTGCACATCGAAGGGGAACTTCAGGTACGCCTCGCCCTCGTAGCGCGCGGGGGACTCGCCACAGCAGTGCACCGGCTCGTTCGTCCGCCGGTCGGCGACCCAGCGCCCGGTGGTCCACAGGAGCGCCTTGCGTGGGTCCTTCAGGCGCAGCGTCCGCGGCGTATCGATGGTCGTGGACACGTCCCAGACGGCCCGCCCGGTGCGCTCGCTGTCCGCCACGTCACCGAGCACGTGCCGGGTGATCGTGAGACGGCCCTTTCTGGTCTCCAGGTCCTCGGTCTCGAAGTAGCGCCCGGTGCCGGTGAGCACCGTGGTGACGTCGACGTCCACGGGGGTCCGCTTCGTCCGCGGCTCGACGTACCAGGTCAGCATCGCCGCCAGGACCAGCAGGAACACGCCGCTGCCGAGCAGGGTCAGAGACAGGGGTGAGGCAGTCTTCCGCATACGGGCACTCCTGTGAGGCAGGCGCGGGGCACTCCCTGAGAGCCCGTGCCGGGCTCCGAGCGGCACACCGTAGCGGCGCACCTGCCGGGCCGGGTGCGGGTGCCCGGAGGTGGGCCGAACGGGCACGGAAGCGGGCCGAAAGCGTTCCGGCGGTCGTACCCGGCCCTGGGCCGGGCGCAGTAGGCGCGCCTTGACACCCCGTCAGCGCCCGCCAAGACTCTGGGCGCCGCACATGGCGGTGAGGTACGACGACGAAGGGTCCGCCGCGCCATGCCACGACTGCTCGCCGCCGCTCTGACCTGCCTGGCCGCCGCCGCGCTGGCCGTCGGCGCGGGCCTCGGCGCCGTCGCCGTGCTGCACGCCACACCGGAGCAGCCGAACGTCCCGCTGGTCACCTTCGAACGGACCGGTGAGTAGGGGGCGGGGGCGCCGCGCGCCCGGTGCGGCGAGCGGCGCCGCACTCACGGGTCAGCCGCCGCGCCTACGGGCCGGCTGTCGCATGCCCTCTGGAGCAGCGGCGCGCCTTCGGGTCAGCTGAAGTCCAGGTCGCCGGTGCGGGTCCGCTTCAGCTCGAAGAACTTGTCGTAACCGGCGAGCAGGCGAGCGCCGTCGAAGACCCGCACCGCTTCCTCGCCGCGCGGGATCGCGGACAGTACGGGGCCGAAGAAGGCCACGCCGTCGATGTGGATCGTGGGCGTGCCGACCTCGTAGCCGACCGGGTCCATGCCTTCGTGGTGGCTCGCGCGCAGCGCCTTGTCGTACGCGGTGCTGCGGGCCGCCTCGGCCAGCTCGGCGGGGAGCCCCACCTCGGCCAGCGCCTCCGCCATCACGGCATCCAGCTCCTCGCCGCGGCCCTCGTTGTGGATGCGCGTGCCGAGCGCGGTGTACAGGTCGCGCAGCACCTCCTCGCCGCGCTGCTGGGCCGCGGCGATGCAGACGCGGACCGGGCCCCAGCCCCGTTCGAGCAGCTCTTTGTACTGCTCGGGGAGGTCCTCCCGGCCTTCGTTCAGGACGGCCAGGCTCATGACCCGGAAGCGCAGGTCCAGGTCGCGGTGGCGCTCCACTTCGAGGATCCAGCGGGAGGAGATCCAGGCGAAGGGGCAGAGCGGGTCGAAGTAGAAATCGACGGCAGTGCGGCTGTTTTCGGGACTCATGGCCTCACCGTAGAGGCGCAGCACCCTCTCCGGGGTCGGTACCGGCAGCGCCGGCCGTGTCCTCCGCACCGTCGTCGGCGTCCATCCCCAGCATCCGCCGCAGCAGCTCCTTGAGCACCGTCCGCTCGGCGAACGTCAGCCCGCCCAGCGGCTCGCGCGCGAAGCCGAGCGCGGCCCGCAGCTCCTCCGCCGTGCTCCGGCCCTCCTCGGTCGGCGCGGCGAGCTTCACGCGGCGGTCGGCCGGGTCGGGGCGGCGCTCGACCAGACCGCGGGACTCCAGGCGGTCCACGATCCCCGTGACGTTCGACGGCTCGCACTTCAGGCGCTGCGCGATGCGGCGCATGGGCAGCGGCTCGCGCGCGAGGAGGCCCAGCACCCGTGCCTGGGCACCCGTGAGTGCATGCTCGGCCGCCGCGTGCTCGTACTCCTCGTGGTAACGGGCGACGACGGTGCCGATCAGTTCCACGACCTCGAGGGTCAACGGGTCGGTGCGAGGCGTCATACAGATGAGGATACCCGGTTGCTTGACAACATGAAATATTCAGGAGCATGGTTGTTTCAGTACATGAAGCATCTGCCGCATCAGGAGGCTCCGGGCATGTCTGCACTCCCCACGACCGGCCGCGAATGGCACCTCGTCGCCCGCCCGCAGGGCTGGCCGACCCCGGCCGACTTCGCCCTGCGCGAGGCGCCGGTCACCGAGCCCGGCGAGGGCCAGGTCCTGGTCCGCAACATCCACTTCTCCGTCGACCCGTACATGCGCGGCCGCATGAGCACGGCGAAGTCGTACGTCGAGCCGTTCGAGCTGGACAAGCCCATGCAGGGCGGCGCGGTCGGCGAGGTCATCGCCTCCAACGCCGAGGGCTTCCAGGTCGGCGATCACGTCCTGCACTTCCTCGGCTGGCGCGAGTACGCCACGGTCAATGCGAAGTCCGCGGTGCAGGTCGACCCCGAGGCCGCCCCGCTGAGCACCTACCTCGGTGTGCTGGGCATGCCCGGACTGACCGCCTACGCGGGTCTGCTGCGGGTCGCGGACTTCAAGGAGGGCGACGCGGTCTTCGTCTCCGGCGCGGCGGGTGCGGTCGGCGGCCAGGTCGGCCAGATCGCCAAGCTCAAGGGCGCGTCCCGGGTGATCGGCTCGGCCGGTTCGGACGAGAAGGTCAAGGTCCTCCTGGAGGAGTACGGCTTCGACGCGGCGTTCAACTACAAGAACGGCCCGGTGAAGGACCAGCTCAAGGAGGCCGCCCCCGACGGCATCGACGTCTACTTCGACAACGTCGGCGGGGACCACCTGGAGGCGGCCATCGCGGCGCTGAACCTCCACGGCCGCATCGCCGTCTGCGGCATGATCTCCCAGTACAACGCGACCGAGCCGACCCCGGCCCCGCGCAATCTGGCCCAGATCATCGCCAAGCGCTTCCGCATGGAGGGGCTGCTGGTCGGGGACCACTACGACCTCCAGCCGAAGTTCGTCGAGGAGGTCTCCGCCTGGGTGCGGTCCGGCGAGCTCAAGTACCGCGAGACGTTCGTGGAGGGCATCGAGAACGGCGTCGAGGCGTTCCTCGGCCTCCTCCGCGGCGAGAACACCGGCAAGATGGTCGTCAGCCTGCCCGCCTGACGCGCCACGGCAGTTGCCGGAGACAGCCACCGCCTTACCGGTGGCTGAGGAAATCGTCAAGCCCCCTTGCTCGTGGCCCTCTTGTGGCCGCCCGTTAGGCTCGGGGGCAAGCCGTCGCGATCGTGGGCGCGAGTCGCGGCGTACGTACAGGAGGAATCCGTATGTCCATCCAGCCCGTCGACGTCGTCTACACCGCTGTCGCCACGGCGGAGAACGGCCGTGACGGCCGTGTCGCCTCCGACGACGGCAAGCTCGATGTCGTCGTCAACCCGCCCAAGGAGCAGGGCGGCAGCGGCGCCGGCACCAACCCCGAGCAGCTCTTCGCCGCCGGGTACAGCGCCTGCTTCCAGGGCGCGCTGAGCGTCGTGGCCCGCCAGGAGAAGGCGGACGTCTCCGGCTCGCAGGTGACCGCCAAGGTCGGCATAGGCAAGACCCCGGCCGGCGGCTTCGGCCTCAAGGTCGAGATCTCGGCCTCGATCCCGAACGTCGACGCGGACACCGCGAAGGCGCTGGTGGAGAAGGCGCACCAGGTCTGCCCGTACTCGAACGCCACCCGCGGCAACATCGAGGTCACGCTGACCGTCGCCTGACCCGTGACGCGCGGCGCACGCCGCACGAAGGGCCGCACCCCCGCCGGGGTGCGGCCCTTTGCCGTCTGTGGCGGGCCGCCGACCAGCGGCCTCGGTCCCGCCCGCACCGTTCGCTGTCTTCGTCATCTTTGCCGTCTTCCCCGTCTTCGCCATCGACGGCATCCAGGCCATCCATGCCATCCACGGCGGCCCCCACCTCCCAGCCTCATGTGACGCAGGCGACACTTGCGAAACCTTGACGCCACACCCGTGTAATCGATTACGTAGCCCCACTGCAGTGCGAGTAATCGATTACATGCGACAGAACTGGATCAGAGCGGGAGGGCGAGGGCGCCATGGCGAACATCAAGGACGTGGCCGAGCGGGCCGGCGTCTCCGTGGCCACCGTCTCCCGCGTACTCAATGGCCTCTCGCCCGTCGCGGCCACCCGCGACCGCGTGCTCGCCGCCGTCGCCGAGCTCGGCTACCGGCCCAACAACGTCGCCCGCGCCCTGCGCACCGCCCGCACCGGCGCGCTCGGCCTGCTGATCGGCGACCTCACCAACCCGTTCTTCACCGAGCTCGCCGACGCCGTGGAGGTCGAGGCCCGCAGCCTCGGCTACAGCCTGGTCATCGGCAACGCCGGCGAGAGCCCGCAGCAGCAGGACGACCACATCCGTACGCTCATCGACCGGCGGATCGACGGCCTGCTGGTCAGCTCGGCCGGTACCGGTTCGCCCGTACTGCGCGAGGTCGCCGCGGCCGGTACCCCGCTGGTCCTGCTCGACCGCGCCGTCGACGGGCTCGACGTGCCCTGCGTACGGGCCGACGGCCGGGCGGCGCTCGCCGACCTCGCCGCGCACTTCGCCGCGCTCGGCCGCCGCCGCCCCGCGATCATCGTCGCGCCGGCCGGCACCCGCACCGGCGCCGACCGGCTGCGGTTCTTCCGTGAGGCGCTGCGCCCGTACGGCATCGAGCTGCCCGACGAGCGGGTCGGCGCCACGCCCGACCTCCAGCACACCGGCGGCCGCCGGGTCATGCGCGGCTTCCTGGACCTCCCCGAGCCGCCGGACGCGGTGCTCGCCACGGACAACCTGATGGCGCTCGGCGCGATGGACGAGATCCGGGCGCGCGGCCTGCGCGTACCGGACGACGTGGCGCTGGTGGTCTACGACGACGTGCCGTGGTTCCGGCACACCGACCCGCCGCTGACCGCCATCGCGCAGCCCACCCGCGAGCTGGGCCGGGCCGCCGTGCACACCCTGCTGGAGCGGATCGAGGGCAGGCCCGCCGAGTCCGTACTGCTCCCGGCCCGCCTCGTACCGCGCCACTCCTGCGGCGAACCGGCACCGGCGCACGAGGCCCGCGCGCCGGAGCCGGTCGACGCACCCCGCGCGCCGGTACCGGCGGACGAACGCCACGAACCGGTACCGGAGCACGCGCCCCACGCCCCGCAGCCGGCGGACGACCCCCGCACCACCGACGACAGCGATACCGACACCGACAGCCACAGCCACAGCCATAGCCACAGCGACACCGATACCCACAACGAGAGGGGCAGCGCATGACCGGCGTCAATGACGACGTGCCGGGCGGCCGCGAACTGCTGCGTGTGGAGGGGGTGACGAAGTCGTTCCCCGGTGTGCGCGCCCTGGACGGTGTGGACATGAGCCTGCGCGCCGGCGAGGTGCATGTACTCCTCGGCGAGAACGGCGCGGGCAAGAGCACCCTGATCAAGATGCTCTCCGGCGCGCACCGCCCGGATACGGGGCGCATCGTGGTCGGCGGCGACGAAGTCGCCATCCGCTCGGCCCAGGACGCCGAACGGCTCGGCATCGCCACCATCTACCAGGAGTTCAACCTCGTCCCCGGTCTCACCGTCGCCGAGAACATCTTCCTCGGCCGGCAGCCGCGCACCGCGCTCGGCCTGGTCGACAGGAAGACCATGCGGGCCCGCGCCGCCGAACTGCTGAAGCGGGTACGGCTGGACGTCTCCCCGAACACGCCCGTCGCCGAACTGGGCATCGCCCGGCTCCAGATGGTCGAAATCGCCAAGGCGCTGAGTCTCGAAGCGCGAATACTGATCATGGATGAGCCCACCGCCGTCCTCACCTCCGAGGAGGTGGAAACGCTCTTCGGGCTCGTCCGCGAGCTGCGCGAGTCCGGCGTCGGCATCATCTTCATCACCCACCACCTGGACGAGATCGGCGCGCTCGGCGACCGGGTCACCGTGCTGCGCGACGGCCGGTCCGTCGACGAGGTGCCCGCGTCCACCGACGAGGACGAGCTGATCCGCCTCATGGTCGGCCGGGACATCGCCGAGCAGTACCCGCGGCAGCGCCCCGAGGAGCCGGGCGCGCCCCTGCTGCGGGTGCGCGGGCTGTCCCGTAACGGGCCCAAGGGCCTGCCGGTGTTCCAGGACGTCGGCTTCGAGGTGCGGGCCGGGGAGGTCGTCGGCCTCGCCGGGCTGGTGGGCGCGGGCCGTACCGAGGTCGCCCGGGCGATCTTCGGGGTGGACGCCTACGATGCCGGCACGGTCGAGATCGACGGTACGGAGCTGGCCCGCGGCGATGTGCGTGCCGCCATGCGGGCCGGGCTCGGGCTGGTACCCGAGGACCGCAAGGGCCAGGGCCTGGTACTGGACGCCTCGCTGCAGGACAACCTCACCCTCGCCCGGCTGGACCGGGACACCCGCGGCGGCCTGGTGGACCGCGGTGCGCAGCGGCGCGAAGCGGCACGCGTGGCAGGCCAGTTGAAGGTACGGATGAGCGGGCTCGGGCAGAGCGCCCGCACCCTCTCCGGCGGCAACCAGCAGAAGATCGTCATCGGCAAGTGGCTGCTGACCGACACCCGGCTGCTGATCCTCGACGAGCCGACGCGCGGCATCGACGTCGGCGCGAAGGTCGAGATCTACCAGCTGATCAACGAACTGACGGCGTCCGGCCGGGCCGTCCTGATGATCTCCAGCGACCTGCCCGAGGTGCTCGGCATGAGCGACCGGGTGCTGGTGATGTCCCAGGGCCGGCTGGCCGGCGAACTGCCGGCGGCCGAGGCCACCCAGGACGCGGTGATGGAGCTGGCGCTCCAGGCAGCGCCGGACGACACGACGAACCATGACGAGAGCGCGATGGAGGGCTCCGATGTCCGCTGAGGTGAAGACGGGAGCCGCCGCCGAGGCGGTGGGTGAGGCGCCGGACCGGGAAGGTTTCGGGCCGTGGTTCTCCCGCGCGGTGCTGCGGAACGGGCCGCTGGGCGGCCTGATCGCGCTGGTCGTGGTGATGGCGGTGCTGTCCAGGGACTTCCTGAACGGGCAGAACCTCCTCAACGTCGGCGTCCAGGCGTCGGTCACCGCGATCCTGGCCTTCGGCGTCACCTTCGTGATCGTCTCGGCCGGCATCGACCTGTCCGTCGGCTCGGTCGCGGCCCTCTCGGCGACGGTCGTGGCCTGGGCGGCCACCACCGAGGGCCTGCCGGTGATCGTCGCCGTACTGCTCGGGCTGGTGGTCGGCGCGGCGGCGGGCCTGCTGTCCGGCGCGCTCGTCGCGTACGGCAAGCTGCCCGCCTTCATCGCCACCCTCGCGATGCTGTCCGTCGGCCGCGGCCTCGCGCTGGTGATATCCGGCGGCTCGCCGATCGCGTTCCCCGCCTCGGTCAGCAAGCTCGGTGACACGCTCGGCGGCTGGCTGCCGGTGCCCGTCCTCGTCATGATCGTGATGGGGCTGATCGCGGCGCTGGTACTGGCCCGTACGTACACAGGCCGCGCGATGTTCGCCATCGGCGGCAACGAGGAGGCCGCCCGGCTCTCCGGTATCAACGTCAAGCAGCGCAAGCTCGTCATCTACGCGCTGTCCGGGCTGTTCGCCGCCGTCGCGGGCATCGTCCTCGCGGCGCGGCTCACCTCCGCCCAGCCGCAGGCCGCCACCGGTTACGAACTGGACGCCATCGCGGCCGTCGTCATCGGCGGCGCCAGCCTCTCCGGCGGCTCCGGCAAGGCGTCCGGCACGCTCATCGGCGCGCTGATCCTCGCGGTGCTGCGCAACGGCCTGAACCTGCTGAGCGTCTCCGCGTTCTGGCAGCAGGTCGCCACCGGCCTGGTCATCGCCCTCGCGGTCCTGCTGGACACGCTGCGGCGGCGGAGCGCGCGGTGAGGGGGCGTGCGGAGAAGGGGCACGCCGTGAAGGGGCTTGCGATGAGCCGGCGTACGGGAGCGCTCGGGGTGGTGGGCGCCGTACTGGCCGCCCTCGCCCTCAGTGGCTGCGACCGCGGCGGGAACACCGACCTCGGCCTCGCCCTGTCCACCATGAACAACCCGTTCTTCGTGGGCATCAAGGAAGGCGCGCAGGCCGAGGCCGAGGCGCGCGGGCTGAAGATCAACATCACCGACGCGCAGAACGACCCCACCCAGCAGATCAACCAGCTGGAAACGTTCACCAGCCAGAACGTCAAGGCCGCGATCATCAACCCGGTCGACTCCGACGCCGCCGTACCGGCCGTCGGCGTCGCCAACCGCGCCGACGTCCCCGTGATCTCCCTGGACCGCGGCGTGAACGGCGGAAAGGTCGGCTCGACCATCGCCTCCGACAATGTCGCGGGCGGCCGGCTCGCCGCGAAGACGCTCGCCGAATCGCTCGGCGGCAAGGGCAAGGTGGCGTTCCTCGAAGGCCAGCCGGGCACCTCGGCGGCGCGCGAGCGCGGCCAGGGCTTCGAGGAGGGCATCAAGAAGTACCCCGGTATCCAGGTCGTCGCGCGGCAGCCCGCCGACTTCGATCGCACCAAGGGCATGGACGTGATGTCCAATATGCTCCAGGCGCACCGCGACATCGCCGGTGTCTTCGCCGCCAACGACGAGATGGCGCTCGGCGCGTCGAAGGCGCTCGGTGCGAAGTCCGGCAAGGACGTGCGGGTCGTGGGCTTCGACGGCACGCCGGACGGCATCAAGGCGGTACGGGATGGGACGCTGACGGCGACCGTCGCGCAGCAGCCGAAGCTGCTCGGCAAGCAGGCCGTGGACTGGGCCCTGAAGGCCGCCCGGCACCAGCCGCTGCCGAAGCAGGTGAAGGTGCCGGTGGTACTGGTGACCGAGAAGAACGCGGCGCGGTACGACGGATGACCGTGGTGCGGTGCGAGGAGTGACCGCGGTGCGGCACGAGGAGTGACCGCGGTGCGGCACGAGGAGTGACCGCGGCGCGGTGCGAGGAATGACCGTGGTGCGGCACGACGGACGGCCGCGGCGAGGTGCGACGGACGGCCGCGGGGCGGCACGACGGACGGCCGCGGCGACGGCAGTAGGACACCGGGCGGTGGCACACCGCCGTCCGGCAGTGAACGAAGAATGGAAACGGCGGACGTGGACGCACACAACGACGACCACAGCGACGGCTACGACTACGACGTGCTGGTGGTGGGCTCGGCCAATGCCGACCTGACGGTCCGGGTGGACCGGCGGCCGGACGCGGGCGAGACCGTGCTCGGTACGGACCTGGTCGAGTCGGCGGGCGGCAAGGGCGCCAACCAGGCCGCCGCCGCTGCCCGGCTCGGCGGCCGGGTCGCGCTGCTGGCGCGGATCGGCGGGGACGCGTACGGCGAGCTGCTGCTGAACGCCCAGCGCGCGGCCGGTACCGATGTACGGCACGTCATCGCCGACCCGGAGGCCCGCACCGGCACCGCGATGATCATCGTCGGTGCGGACGGCGACAACAGCATCGTCGTCTCGCTCGGCGCTAACGCGGCGCTCGGCCCGGAGGACATCGCCGCGGCCCGTGAGGTGATCGCGGGCGCCGCCGTGGTCTCCCTCCAGCTGGAGATCCCGATCGAGTCCGTGGAGGCCACGGCCGCCGTGGCACGCGAGGCCGGCACCCGTGTCGTCCTCAACCCGTCACCGGCGCCCGAGAGCCTGTCCTCGGAGCTGATCGCCGCCGCCGATCCGCTGGTGGTCAACGAGCACGAGGCGCGCCGGATCTCCGGCGCGGCGGACGGCGGCCCGGCGGACTGGGCCCGCGCACTGCGCGAACTCGGCGCCCGCTCGGTCGTCGTCACGCTCGGCGGCGACGGTGCGTACGTCCTGGACGCGGACGGGGAAGCGGCTGTACCGGGCGTGAAGGTGACGGCCGTGGACACCACGGGGGCGGGCGACGCCTTTACCGGTGCCCTTGCCACCCGCCTCGCTCGCGGCGAGTCCTTGGCCACGGCTGCGCGCTACGCGGTGCGGGTGGGGGCCGCGGCGGTCACCAAGCCTGGGGCTCAGCCGTCTTATCCGACGCCGGACGAACTGCCGGAGGGCTGAGGCGCGGGCAGGCACGGTCACGCGGCCGCTGGTCAGGGGCTCAGCTCCTTCGGGCCGTACAGGCTGTGCCTTGCGCCGGATATCAGGGACCAGTAGCGGTCGCCGTATGACCAGTGCCACCACTCCGTGGGGTAGTTGACCAGGCCCGCGCCGGTGAGGGCCGTGCTCAGGATGCGGCGGTTGGCGCGGGCCTCGGCGGTCAGCCCCGGCGCGTGCGTGTAGCAGGCGCCGTTGCTTTCCTCCGGGCTCGCGTTGAGGGGTGAGCCCATGTGCAGTTCCTCGCCGCCGGCCGTGACGAGCAGCAGGTCCACCGCGCCGCCCGTGCTGTGCGGGGCGATCTCCGGCGGGGACACATACCGGCTGGCAGCGTGCCGTATCCGCGCGGGCGGCCACTCCGGGTGCGCGGCCCGCAGCTCGTCGGCGTACTCCTCGAAGTACCGGCGCTGCAGGGCCGGCGGGCGGTACCCCTCCACCAGCTGCAGCCGCAGGCCGCCGGGGAGCGACTCCTGGGCGCGCAGCAGTCGCTCCAGCACACCCGCCCGCAGGTGCGCGAAGGTACCCGGCGCGTCCTGCCGTATCCCGGAGACCGGCAGCTCCGGCGCTGCCGTCCGTACGTCGAGCAGCGGCTCGCCGCACTCCACGACCGGCACGGCCGCCACCGCCGGGTCGGACATCAGCGTGATCCGCTCCCGTACGTCGGCGAGCACGAGGCCCGCCTCGGCGCCCGCGTCCGCGAGGCGGCCGGTTTCCGGCGACCATGCGCCGCTCAGTCCGCAGCCGATGCCCGGGCTGCCCGGGCCCAGGTAATTGGCGAGCACCACGTGCAGGCCGTGCTCCCGGGCGGCCGTGGCGTACCCCTCGGTCCGCTCCGCCGAGTCGTGGAACGTGCTCGCCAGCAGCACCCCGCAGCCGTCCGCCGCGGCCCGCTCCCAGACCTCCGGATGCGCGGTGTCGTAGCACGTGGCCAGGGCGATGCGGAGGCCGCCGAAGGTGCACCGGCCGTCCGCGCGGCCCGGCGCGAAGACCGCCTTCTCCGGGCCGTGCAGATGGCGCTTGTCGTAGCGGGTCAGCAGCGTGCCGTCCGGGCCGTAGACGTACGACGTGAGCGCGAGCGCGCCGTCCGCCGAGGGGGCGGGGCAGTTGACCACCGCGGCCGTGCCCGTCGTCCGGCACGCGGCGGCGACCGGCGCGAGGACCGGGTCGTCCGCGGCATACGCGAAGCGCTCCGGAGCCACGGCTATCGCATCCAGCTCGTACCCCGTCAGGGCCAGTTCGGCGAAGACGACGAGACCGGCACCGCGCTCGGCGGCCTCGGTGACCAGGCCGGCCATCCGCGCCGCGTTGGCGGCCGCGTCGAGCGGGACGGGGGCGAACTGCGCTGCTGCGAGGATCATTTGGCCATCATGCACCCGGGCACTGACAATCGGCCGCGACCGCCGTCCGCAGCAGGTCCCGTAGCTGTCCGACGATGGCCAGGCGGTTGTGGACGAAGGTCGGGTCGGTGATCGTGCCGGTTTTCGGGTCGGTGTTGGTGGGGGCGAATTCCAGTACCGGGGTGTGCAGATGGCCGCCCGGCAGGGACGGGTCCACCGCGTCGCGCAGCAGCGTCGCCCGGTAGGCGATCTCGTTGGAGAGGTAGTCGCCGCCACCGCCCGCGCGGGCCGTGGAGCCCGGGGTCGGGCCGTCCGGGCGCTTCACCGGCTCGGTGCCGCCCGCCGGGATCTCGGTGACCTCCGTGTTGTCGCGCACCGGGTACGGTCCGGTCGCGTCGCCCGTGAGCGCCTCGTAGGGCAGCGTCGTGTGCGTCCACTGGGGCTGCGGGCGGACCGTCGGCACGCCGCTCGGGATGGGCACCGTCTCCGTGCGGGACTCCCGGGCGTTGTCCGGGTAGCCGCCGCGCCAGGCCCCGTTGGTGCGCTCGACATCGAAGCGGCCGGGGCGGCCCTGGCTCACGGTGGTGAAGAGATCGACCTGGCGCGGCCCCGGGCGGAAGTGCGGCAGCAGGGTGCGTTCCACGGTTCCCGCGGCGAAGTCCGACCAGCGGACCGGGAAGACCGCCGTCTCGACCCGTACGGCCCGCCCCGAGGACGTACGCAGCGTCGTCCCGTCCAGTGCGAGCGCCGACGCGCCCGAGGGGTTGCTGCGGCGCGGGTCGGCGTCCAGTTGGAACGGGTCGAAGCCCGTCACCAGGACGCGTATGACGCCCCGCCCCGGGGGCAGGTCGATCGAGTTCTCACCCCGGGACGCACGTTCCAGCGCCCCGTACAGCGCCGCGCGCCGCTCGTCGGACAGCCCGAAGGACGGCTGCCACTCGTGCAGCGCCCGGGTCATCTCCAGCCGCGCCCAGTACAGCGGCCGGTCGTCGTCCCGGCTGAGATCGCCGCCCGCCGGGCCGCGCCCCTGGACCCGGTCCACGGCCCGCTCCCACAAAGCACGCCCGGCCCGTTCGACGTACCGTTTCGCCGCCCCCTCCGAGCGCGTCGCGGCCAGCCCCCGGGCGAACTCCGGGCCCACGTCGTCGAAACCGCTGCGGCGCAGGATCTCCCGCGGCGCCGCCAGCGACAGCCGCTGCTCCTCCACGGCGACCGGGGACCGCTCCGCGTCCGCCGCCCGGTCGCGGGCGGCCGCCGGAGCGGTCAGGGCCAGGGGGAGCGCGGCGGTCAGCGCCGCTCCGAGAGCGAGGAGCCTGGTACGTATGCGTCTCATGGGGCGAGTAAAGCGGGAGGGGCCCCTGTGCCGGTAGAGGGCAGTCGCCGAGGCCGGCCGCCACGCAAGCCGAGGCCGGCGGCCACACAACCCGGGGGGACCGGCCGCCCGGCCCCTACTCCGCCCCGAACCCGTACACCGTTTGCGACCGGAACACCTCGCCCGGCCGCAGCACCGTGCCGGGGAAGTCCGGGCGGTTCGGGGAGTCGGGGAAGTGCTGGGTCTCCAGGGCGATTCCGCCGCCCGCCAGGAGGGGGCGGCCCGTGTTGCCCGTCAGCGAACCGTCCAAGTGCTCGGCCGTGTAGAGCTGTACGCCCGGTTCGGTGGTCGACAGGCGCAGGACGCGCCCGGAGGCGGGGTCGCTCAGCTCGGCCACCGGGCGCGGTGCCGGGGCCCGGTCCTCGGGGGCGCCGATCGTCCCGGAACCGTCGCCGACCACGAACGTGTGGTCGTACCCGCGGCCCACGATCCGGCGCACCCGGAAGTCGAAGCGGGTGCCGGCGACGGGGGCCGGGGCGCCGGCCGGGATGCCGGTCGCGTCGACCGGGAGAAAGTGATCGGCCGCCATCCGCAGCCGGTGCGTCTCCGCGCCGCCGCTGCCGTCGCCGCTGAGGTCGAAGTACGAGTGGTTGGTGAGGTTCAGGACGGTCGGCGCGTCCGTGGTGGCGAGGTAGTCGCAGGCCAGCTCGCCGGTCGCGGAGAGGGTGTACCGGACGCGGACGTCCAGCGCCCCGGGGAAGCCCTCCTCGCCGTCCCTACTGGTGCGCCGCAGCTCCACCCCTCCTGGGCACGGCGCGGCGTCCCACAGGGCCGTGGAGAAGTTCGCGACGCCGCCGTGCAGGCAGTTCGGGCCGGCGTTGGAGGGCAGCGCGTGTCGCTGCCCTCCGAGGGTGAACGCGGCGCCCCCGATACGGCCCGCGTACCGGCCGACCAGCGCCCCGAAGTACGACTCGCCGTGCGCCTCGTACCCGGCCACGTCCGGGAAGCCGAGCGCGATCTCGCCGCGCGTGCCGTGCCGGTCGGGTGTCTCGATACTCTGCACGATGCCGCCGTACGTCAGGATCCGTACTCGGACTGCGCCTGCTTCGAGTGTCCAGCGGTGGACGATACTGCCGTTTTTCAAGGTGCCGAAGGGCTCTTCGGCGACGTGGGTCGTGCTCATGCCGGCGAGCCTATGCCCGCGCGCCCCGAAGGCGGCGCGCGGTCAGCCGCGCCTTTCGGGGCGGGTGACGGTGCGGTAGGCCATCCCGGCCAATTCCCGCTGACCGCGCTTGCTCGGGTGGAACCAGTCCCACTCGCTCAACTCCCTGCCGGTGAAGCGGTAGTCGAAAACCGCCTGGTCGAAGCGGCAGCGGCGGTCCTGCTCGCACACCTCGCGCAGCGCCGTGTTGTAGGCCACCACCCGGTCCCGCACGCCCGCCCTGCGGTCACTGGCGGCGCGTGAGACGTCGTCCGCGCCGTGCAGCATCGACTGGCAGATCCCGAGCTTCCACACCTGCTTGCCCACCGGGTTCCGGCGGCCCTGCGACCACAGCCGCATCAGGTCGGGCACCGCGGCGACGTAGACCTGCGTACGGGGCAGCGCCCGGCGCAGCTTCTTCAAGGACGTCCGGAAACCGGCGCGGAATTCAGCCGTGGGTGTCATGGCGGAGGCGTTGTTCCGGCAGGCGTCGTTGGCGCCGATCAGGATCGTGACAAGTTGGGGTTTGTGCGGAATCGCTCGGTCGATCTGGCGGGGCAGATCGCTCATGAGCGCTCCGGTGCGGGCGTAGTTCCAGGCGTGTCCGGACGGGTCCGACAGGAGGCGTTCGGCCAGGCTGCGGACGGCCGGATCCGTGCCCGTGGCCCACGAGGCGGCGGAGCAGTCGGCCAGCAGCCCGCAGGCGTCGAAGCCGGCTGTTATCGAGTCACCCAGCGCGGCCACCGAATCCGGACGGGTGTCCCAAACCGGTGGGGGAGCCGGGTGCGGACGGGCGGATTCCGTGCGGCCGCGCGAGGCCGGGGAGTTGTCGCCGCTGTCGCCGGAACCGCAGGCAGGCACGGTGAGGAGCAGGGCTGCGGCGAGCGCCGCGGGCACCGTGACCGACCGCCGGCGGGGGCGTCCGGCGGCCCAGTTGATCTTTGCCATCCCCTGTCCCCCTCCGACGTGCGAGTGATATCTCTTCCGTGAGCGACGGTACGTCACTCCTCGGCGGTCACAGCGCGATAGCTTTGCCCCGTGGCCGTCGGGCGGCGACCTGGAGGAGTAGCGCACTCCCGTACGAACAAATTACAACACGTCATTTCCTGTCCCTTTTGTGGCGAATTGAGCCCCATGGTGTTTACTGTAGGTAACCTTGCGTGCTGGTGCCGAAGTGATCATTGGGGCAGAATGTCAGCAGCTGTCCCGGCCGCGACCGGAACGGGCACGAGGCCGCTGGGGAAGGCGAACCTCG
Organism: Streptomyces purpurogeneiscleroticus; assembly: GCF_020024005.1. NCBI lineage: Bacteria > Bacillati > Actinomycetota > Actinomycetes > Kitasatosporales > Streptomycetaceae > Streptomyces > Streptomyces purpurogeneiscleroticus. Next base: position 9,856 of record NZ_NHSG01000312.1, on the reverse strand, counting down.
AACCGTACTGGAGGTCCCGGTGACGACACGTGGAGTTCTGTACGTCCACTCCGCTCCGCGCGCGCTGTGCCCGCACGTCGAATGGGCCGTCGCGGGCGTCCTCGGCGTGCGCGTCAATCTCGACTGGATCCGGCAGCCCGCCTCGCCCGGCACCTGGCGCGCGGAGTTCTCCTGGCAGGGCGAATCCGGCACCGCCTCCAAACTCGCCTCCGCGCTGCGCGGCTGGCACCTGCTCCGCTTCGAGGTGACCGCCGAACCGTGCGCGGCCGCCGAGGGGGAGCGCTACAGCTCCACGCCCGACCTGGGCATCTTCCACGCCGTCACGGGCATCCACGGTGACATCCTGATCCCCGAGGACCGGCTGCGGGCCGCTGTGGCCCGCTCCGCGCGCGGCGAGACCGATCTGGCGGCCGAGGTCGCCCGGCTCCTCGGGAAGCCCTGGGACGACGAGTTGGAGCCCTTCCGGTACGCGGGCGAGGGCGCCCCGGTCCGCTGGCTGCACCAGGTCGTGTGAGGGCGCGGCGCGTTTGTCTTCGAGTTCACTCGAAGCCGTAGCGTGCCGTTCATGGCTGACAAGACCTCAGTGGCCGTGCTCGGCACGGGAATCATGGGCGCCGCGATGGCCCGTAACCTCGCGCGCGCCGGCCTCGACGTCCGCGTATGGAACCGCACCCGCGCCAAGGCCGAACCGCTGGCCGCCGACGGCGCGCGGGTGGCCGACACCGCCGCCGCCGCGGTGGACGGCGCGGACATCCTGCTCACGATGGTGCACGACGGGCCCGCCGCGCTGGACGCGGTCCGGGACGCCGAGCCCGCGCTGCGCCCCGGGCAGCTGTGGCTGCAGATGAGCACGGTCGGCCCCCAGGCGCTGCCACCGCTCGTCCAGTTCGCGACCGCACACGGCCTGACCTTCGTCGACGCCCCGGTCCTCGGTACCAAGCAGCCCGCCGAGAATGGGGCCCTGACCGTCCTCGCGGCCGGGCCGCAGGACGTACGGGAGGCCGCCGAGGAGGTCTTCGGGATCGTCGGGCAGCGCACGCTGTGGGCCGGTGAGGACGGCGCGAGCGGCGCCGGCAGCCGCCTCAAGCTCGTCGCCAACAGCTGGGTGCTGACGATCGTCAACGGCGCGGGCGAGGCGCTGGCACTCGCCGAGGGCCTGGGCGTGGACCCGCGCGACTTCCTGGACGCGGTGGCCGGCGGCCCCCTCGACGTGCCGTACCTGCAGATGAAGTCCCAGCTGATCCTCTCCGGCGACTACCCGGCGAGCTTCACGGTCTCCGCGGCCCGCAAGGACGCGGCCCTGATCGCGGCGGCCGCGGACGACGCCGGCGTACGGATGGACCTCGCCGCGGCGGCCGCCGAACGCTTCCGCAGGGCGGAGGCGGCGGGCCACGGCGACAAGGACGGCGCCGCCGCCTATTACGCGAGCTTCGAGAAGTGAGAACGTGACGAGGCCCGCCCCGGATCACCGGGGCGGGCCTCGTCACGTACTTACAGCAGGCGTCAGACCGTGCGGAAGGCGAGTACCACGTTGTGGCCGCCGAAGCCGAACGAGTTGTTGACCGCCGCGATGGTGCCCTCCGGCAGCTTCCGGGGCTCGTCGCGGACGATGTCCGCGTCGACCTCGTCGTCGAGGTTCTCGACGTTGATGGTCGGCGGGGCCTGGCGGTGGTGCAGCGCGAGGACCGTCGCGACGGTCTCGACACCGCCCGCGCCGCCCAGCAGGTGGCCGGTCATCGACTTGGTACCGGAGATCGCGATGTGGTCCACGTCGTCGCCCAGCACCCGGCGCAGCGCCTTGATCTCGGCGATGTCGCCCTGCGGGGTGGACGTGGCGTGCGCGTTGAGGTGCACCAGCTCGGCCGGCTTGAGGTCGGTGGCGTCCAGCAGGTTCTGCACGGCCGCCGCGATGCCCCGGCCGGTCGGCTCGGGCTGCGCGATGTGGTGGCTGTCCGCGGACAGACCCTGGCCCAGCACCTCGCAGTACACCTTGGCGCCGCGCTTGGCCGCGTGCTCCGCCGACTCCAGGATCACCACGCCCGCACCCTCGCCGAGGACGAAGCCGTCCCGGGCGGTGTCGTACGGACGGGACGCCTTCTGCGGCTCGTCGTTGTTCTTCGACATCGCCATCATGTTCGCGAAGGCGACGATCGGCAGCGGGTGGATCGCCGCCTCGGTGCCGCCCGCGACGACCACGTCGGCACGGCCGGTACGGATCATCTCGACGGCGTACCCGATGGCCTCGGCGCCGGAGGCGCAGGCGCTCACGGGGGTGTGCACGCCCGCCTGCGCGCCGACCTCCAGGCCGACGTTGGCGGACGGGCCGTTGGGCATGAGCATCGGCACGGTGTGCGGGGAGACGCGGCGTACGCCCTTCTCCTTGAGCACGTCGTACTGGTCGAGCAGGGTGGTCACGCCGCCGATACCGGAGGCGATCACGGTGCCCAGACGGTCCGGGTCGATCAGGGCCGAGCCGTCCTCGGCGGTGTCCTCGCCGGCCGGGCCGGTGTAACCGGCGTCGGCCCACGCCTCACGCGCCGCGATCAGCGCGAACTGCGCGGAGCGGTCGAGCTTGCGGGCGACGGGGCGCGGCAGGACCTCTTCCGGCTCCACGGCCGCGGTGGCGGCCATCCGGACGGGCAGGTCGGCAAAGCGTTCGTCGTCCAGGGGTCGCACGCCGGAACGGCCCGCCATCAGACCTTCCCAGGTCGAAGCGGAGTCGCCACCCAGCGGTGTGGTTGCGCCGATACCGGTGACGACCACGGTGCGATTGGTCGCGTTCACGGGAATTCTTGTCTCCACAGGTAGAGGGGTCGAGAATCGACGGCGCCACCGCGGGGTGGCGACATGCTCCGAGCTGGTCAGCTCTGGTGGTCGAGGATGTACTTGGTGGCGTCGCCGACCGTCTTGAGGTTCTTGACGTCGTCGTCGGGGATCTTGACGTCGAAGCGCTCCTCGGCGGCGACGACGACCTCGACCATGGACAGCGAGTCGACGTCCAGGTCATCGGTGAAGGACTTGTCCAGCTTGACGTCCTCAACGGGGATCCCGGCGATCTCGTTCACGATTTCGGCGAGACCGGCGACGATCTCTTCCTGAGTGGCGGCCATGTTGGCGCTCCTTCGGTGTTTTTCGAGTGAAACTGTGCGTTGCGGTGAAGTTCCAGTACAGCCGCCGGATCGTCCGGAGACGTCGGTGCTGCGTAGATCTTGCCTAGGGGAGAGTAACGACCGTCGCGGCGTACACGAGACCCGCCCCGAACCCGATGACGAGCGCGGTGTCGCCGCTCTTGGCCTGACCGGTCGCCAGCAGCCGCTCCATCGCGAGCGGAATCGAGGCGGCCGAGGTGTTGCCGGTGGTCTCGATGTCACGGGCGACCGTGACCGATTCGGGCAGCTTGAGCGTCTTCACCATCGAGTCGATGATCCGCATGTTGGCCTGATGCGGGATGAAGACGTCCAGGTCCTCCGGGCTGACGCCGGCCACGTCCAGCGCCTCCTGGGCGACCTTGGCCATCTCGAAGACCGCCCAGCGGAAGACGGCCTGGCCCTCCTGGGTGATCGCCGGGTAGCGGATCTCCTCCAGGGCGAGCTGGTCGGCCGGACCGTTGCCGCCGGGCACCGGGGTGCGGCGGTAGACGTCCCAGCTCAGGGTCTGCTTGATGGTCTCGGACTTGTCGCCCTCCGAGCCCCACACCGTCGGGCCGATGGCCGGCTCCTGCGCGGGGCCCACGACCACGGCACCGGCGCCGTCACCGAAGAGGAAGGCCGTCGCGCGGTCCTCCAGGTCGGTCAGGTCCGAGAGCCGCTCCACGCCGATGACCAGCACGTACTCCGCCGAGCCATCGGTGACCATGCCCTTGGCCAGGGTCAGGCCGTAACCGAAGCCCGCGCAGCCCGCCGAGATATCGAACGCGGCCGGCTTGCCCGCCCCTATCCGGTGCGCGATCTCCGTCGCGACCGCCGGGGTCTGCTTGAAGTGCGAGACCGTCGAGACGATCACGCCGCCGATCTGCTCCGGCGTGATACCGGCGTCGGCGATCGCCTTGCCCGCGGCCTCGACCGACATCGCCGCGACGGTCTCCTCGGGACCGGCCCAGTGGCGCGTGGCGATGCCCGAGCGCGACCGGATCCACTCGTCGGACGAGTCGATGTGCTTGAGGATCTCCTCGTTCGGCACGACATTGACGGGGCGGTAGCCGCCCACGCCCATGATGCGTGCGTACGGGGCGCCCTGCGCGGGCTTGATCTTCGAGGTCATGCTCTTCGGTCTCCTTATCCGGCCGAGTTCTCGGCAGCGGGAGAAGCGTGCTCGGCGATCAGCTCGCGGGCCGCGTCGAGGTCCTCGGGCGTCTTCAGCGCGAGGGTCTGCACGCCGGGCAGCGCGCGCTTGGCGAGGCCCACCAGGGTCCCGCCAGGAGCCGCCTCGATCATCGCGGTGACGCCCAGTTCCTTGAAGGTCTCCATGCACAGGTCCCAGCGGACCGGGTTGGCCACCTGGCCCACCAGCCGCTGCACGACCTCCTGGCCGCCGGTGACGACCTGGCCGTCCTTGTTCGAGACGTACCGGGTGTGCGGAGCGGCGGGGGACAGCTCGGCCACCGCGGACTCCAGCGTCGAGACCGCCGGGGCCATGTGCACCGTGTGGAACGCGCCGGCCACCTTCAGCGGGACGACCCGCCGGGTGCCCTCCGGCTTGTCCTCGGCGAGCGCCGCCAGCTGCGCGGCGGTGCCGGCGGCCACGATCTGGCCCGCGCCGTTCACGTTCGCCGGGGTCAGGCCCAGCTTCTCCAGATGCGGCAGAACCGTCTCCGGCTCGCCGCCCAGCAGGGCGGACATGCCGGTCTCGGTGACGGCCGCGGCCTCGGCCATGGCCAGGCCGCGCTTGCGTACGAGACCCATGGCCTCGGCCTCGGAAAGCACACCGGTCAGCGCGGCGGCGGCGAGCTCGCCGACGCTGTGGCCGGCGGCGGCGGCTACCGAGCGGGGGATGTCCTCCGCCATGGCGAAGAGCTGCCGCGCGGAGATCAGAGCGGAGGCGACCAGCAGCGGCTGGGCCACGGCGGTGTCGCGGATCTCCTCCGCGTCCGCGTTCGTGCCGTAGTGGATCAGGTCCAGGTCGATGGCGGCCGACCACTCACGGAGCCGGTCTTCGACACCGGGGAGGTCGAGCCAGGGAGTCAGGAAGCCGGGCGTCTGAGCGCCTTGGCCGGGAGCGACGAGTACGAGCACTCTCACACTCTCTCTTGTGGGAGGTCCCGCCCGCCCGTGGGGACAGGGACGAAGAACCATCGGGGTAATTGTGGGTGTCCGACAAAAGCTTAGGGCTGCGCCTCACCGTCGGCCAGACGCCCCAGGATGAGGGCGATACGCAAGGTGAACGCCGAACGGACATCGGACGGCGACCATCCGGTGACGTCGGTCACACGTCGGAGCCGGTAGCGCACGGTGTTGGGGTGGACGAAGAGCATCCGCGCCGCCCCCTCCAGGCTGCTCGCCTGTTCCAGATAGACGCTCAGCGTTTCGAGGAGGGCACTGCCTGCTTCCTCCAGTGGTCTGTAGATCTCCTCCACCAGCTGATCGCGTGCTGCCGGGTCGCCGGCCATCGCGCGCTCCGGCAGGAGATCGTCCGCCAGTACCGGCCGCGGCGCGTCCGGCCACGCCGCGCACGCCTTCAGGCCCGCCGCCGCTGCCTGCGCCGACCGCGTCGCCGCCAGCAGGTCCGAGACCACCGGGCCCGCCACCACGGGACCCGCGGCGAACGGCCCGATCAGCGCCTTTGCCGCCTTCAGCGGCTCGTCCGAACCGCCCGCGATCACCACCAGCCGGGTCCCGAGCACACCCGTCAGCACCTGCAGCTTCGCGTGCCGCGCCGCGCGCCGGATCGCCTCGACCGTCAGCTCGCTGTCCCCGTCCGGGGCCGTACCGAGCACCACCGCGACATGCTCCGGAGAGTTCCAGCCCAGCGCCGCGGCCCGGGACACCGCGCCCTCGTCCGCCTCACCGGACAGCACGGCGTTGACGACCAGCGACTCCAGCCGCGCGTCCCAGGCGCCCCGGGCCTCCGCGGCCTGCGCGTAGACCTGCGCGGTCGCGAAGGCGATCTCCCGCGCGTACACCAGGAGCGCCTCGCGCAGCACCGACTCGTCACCCGGAGCGGCGACATCGTCGATCGCCGTCTCCATGACCTCGATCGTGGTGCGGACCATCTCCACGGTCTGCCGCAGCGTGATCGCCCGGGTCAGCTCGCGCGGCGCCGTACCGAAAACGTCGGTGGAGATCGCCTGCGGGGTCTCCGGATGCCGGAACCACTCGGTGAAGGCCGCGATGCCCGCCTGCGCCACCAGACCGATCCACGACCGGTTCTCCGGGGGCATCGCCCGGTACCACGGCAGTGTCTCGTCCATGCGGGCGATGGCATGGGCCGCGAGCTTGCCGGAGGACTTCTCCAGGCGGCGCAGGGTCGCGGAGTGCGGGTGGGCGTCGTGCGATGCGGGTTCAGACACGGGGACAAGCCTGCCTCATCGGGGCGGGGTGATGGCGCGGTGGGGCTACGGTGGCTGAATGCTGTGTTGCCCTGGGGGTGCTGCGGACGCCGGCGGCGGAGCCGCGGGCCGGACCCCCGGCCGGGGCCCCGACCGGGGCCGGTCGGCTTGGATCAGGAAAGGTGGACACGGGTGATCGAGGTACGGAGAAGTGACGAGCGGTACCGGGGCGGGGACGCGGACGCCGGCATCGACACGCGGCACGCCTTCTCCTTCGGACCGCACTACGACCCCGACAACATCCGCTTCGGTGCGATGATCGCCTGCAACGAGGAGAGCCTGGCACCGGGCAGCGGCTTCGACGAACACCCGCACAGCAACACCGAGATCATCACCTGGGTCGTCGAGGGCGAACTGACCCACCGCGACACCACCGGACACGAGACGCTCGTACGGCCCGGCGACGTCCAGCGGCTCAGCTCCGCCGCCGGCGTACGGCACGTCGAACGCAACGACTCCGACGGGCCGCTGCGCTTCGTTCAGATGTGGCTGGCCCCCACGGCCCCCGGAGGCGAGCCCGACTACGACGTGGTGCGCGGCATCGCCGACGGCACCCCGTACGCCGTGCCGCGCGCCGACGCGCTGCTGCACGTACGGCGGCTCGCCGCGGGTGACCGTACGGCCGTACCGGACGGCGCGCGGATCTACGTGCATGTCGTACGCGGCGCGGTGCGCCTCGGCGACGCGCTCACCGACGGCGGCCCGGCGCTCCTGGAGGCGGGCGACGCGGCGCGCGTCACCGACGCCAAGGAGCTGGAGCTGACCGCGGAGTCGGCGGCTGAGCTCCTGATGTGGGAGATGCGGGAGGAGCCGACGTACGGCTGAGGTGTGTGCCCCGGTCTCAGGCCGCCCGCAGCTCCGCCAGTACCGCGTCCGTGAAGGGCGGCCACGCCTCGATCGCCCACGGCCCGAACGCGCGGTCCGCGAGCGCGGCGCAGGCGGCGCCCGCGTCCGGGTCCACCCACAGGAACGTTCCGGCCTGCCCGAAGTGCCCGAACGTACGCGGCGAGGACCCGGCACCCGTCCAGTGCGGCGTCTTCCCGTCCCGGATCTCGAAGCCCAGCCCCCAGTCGTTCGGCTTCTGGTTGCCGTACCCCGGCAGCACCCCCGACAGCCCCGGGAAGACCACCGACGTCGCCGCGTCCAGCGTCTCGCGCGCCAGCAGCCGCGGCGCCAGCAGCTCCGCGCCGAAGCGCGCCAGGTCGGCGGCGGTCGACACGCCGTCCTTGGCCGGCGAACCGCCCTCCGGCAGCTCCGTCGCCGTCATGCCCAGCGGATCGAGCACGGCCTCCTTCAAGTACTGCGGGAAGGGGATGTCCGTGGCCTTCGTGAGGTGCTCACCCAGTGCCTCGAAACCGGCATTGGAGTAGATCCGCCGCGTACCGGGCGCGGCCATCACCCGGTCCTCGTCGAACGCCAGCCCGGAGGTGTGCGCGAGCAGATGCCGTACCGTGGCGCCGTCCGGCCCCGCCGGCTCGTCCAGCTCCACCGCGCCTTCCTCCACCGCGAGCAGCGCCGCGTACGCGGCCAGCGGCTTGGTCACGGAGGCCAGCGCGAAGCGGTGCTCCTGCGGCCCGTGCGCACCGGCCACCGTGCCGTCGGCTCGTACGACGACCGCCGCAGCAGTGGGCACCGGCCAGTTCTCGATCATCCGCAGGCTCTCCATGGCGCCCAGCGTAACTTCCTCAAGATTGCGCCAAGTCTTCGCTTGCTTGGAGTGCACTCCAGCTCATTAGCGTTGTCAGCGTCGTGAGCGAAACGGCGAAGGGGAGAGACGGCATGACGGTCATGGAAAGCGCTCCGGTCACGGCCCCGGCGAAGCCGCGCAACTGCGCCGGCCTGCGGGGCGGTCCACGACGGCCGGACGGCCAGGACCGCTACACGATCAGCGAGGTCGTCGGCCTCACCGGGCTCAGCGCCCACACCCTGCGCTGGTACGAACGCATCGGCCTGATGCCGCACGTCGACCGCACCCACACCGGGCAGCGCCGCTTCACCAACCGCGACCTGGACTGGCTGGACCTGGTGGGCAAGCTGCGGCTGACCGGCATGCCGGTCGCCGACATGGTCCGCTACGCCGAACTGGTCCGCGAGGGCCCGGCGACCTTCACCGCACGGGAACGGCTCCTCACGGCACACCGCGAGGATGTCCGGCAGCGGATCGCCGAACTGCGCGACACGCTGGACGTTCTCGACTACAAGATCGACCTGTACGCCGACGCCCGACGGGCCTCGGAGAGGGAGCTGGAACATGGCTGAGAAGATCGCGTCGGTCGAGCTGGGCAACGGAGGACCGCGCGTCGGCGTCCAGGGCCTCGGCTGCATGGGCATGAGCTGGGCGTACGGTCCCGGCTCCGACGCCGCCCAGACGCGCGGGACGCTGGAGCGCGCGCTCGAACTGGGCGTCACGCTGTACGACACCGCCGACGTCTACGGCGCCGGCGAGAACGAGAAGCTCATCGCGCCCTTCATCCAGGCGCACCGCGACGAGGTCGTGCTGGCCACCAAGTTCGCGATCATCACCGACCCGTCCGACCCGTACAAGCGCGGCATCCGCAACGACCGCCCGTACATCCGGCAGGCCATCGAGGCGAGCCTGGAGCGGCTCGGCGTCGAGACGATCGACCTGTACTACATGCACCGCCGCGACGTGCACGTGCCCATCGAGGAGACGGTCGGCGCGATGGCCGAGCTGATCACCGAGGGCAAGGTCAAGCACTTGGGGCTGAGCGAGGTCACGGGCGAGGAGCTGCGCGCCGCGCACGCCGTGCACCCGATCGCGGCCGTGCAGTCGGAGTGGTCGCTGTTCAGCCGGGACGTCGAAGCGGGCGTGGTGCCGGCCGCAGCCGAGCTGGGCGTCGGCTTCGTGCCGTACTCGCCGCTCGGCCGCGGCTTCCTGACCGGCTCGTTCGTCAGCGCCGACAAGGAACTGACCGAGGACGACTTCCGCCGCACGCAGCCGCGTTTCACCGGCGACAACGCGGCCGCCAACGCCGAACTGCTCGCACCCGTACGGGAGATCGCCGAGGCGCGCGGTGTGACGCCGGGGCAGGTCGCGCTGGCGTGGGTGCAGCAGCAGGCCGAACTCCGCGGCCTCGCCGTGGTCCCGATCCCCGGCACCCGTCGCGCCGCCCGCGTCACGGAGAACACCGCGGCGACCTTCCTCCGCCTCACCGCCGAAGAACTGTCCCGGCTGGACCCGATCGCGTCCCGAGTGGCGGGCGACCGCTACGCCGACATGGCGTTCACGTCGGCTGGACGGGAGTGACGGCCAGGGGCTGAGGAACCGGGGGCTGAGGTTTGGGAGCGGGG
>NZ_NHSG01000311.1:0-3420 GCF_020024005.1 Streptomyces purpurogeneiscleroticus | reverse complement strand
CTCGGGGCCGGTGGCGTACGTGGCGGTCGTCGGACCGGACGCCGGGCCGGGTGCCGGGCTGGGGGCCGGGCTGGGCGTCCGGCCGGATGCCGGGCTCGGCGTCGGGCCGGATGTCGGGCTCGGCGTCGGGCCGGGACCCGGGCTCGGCATCGGGCGGGGCATCCGGCCCCGGCGCACCTCGTGGTGGGCCGTACCGTGCCGGCTCAGCACCCAGCTCGCGCCGGCCAGCCCCTTCGCCGTCTTCTTGAGCGGGGCGAGCGCGGCAGCCGCTTCCGCGTGCCCGGCGACCGCGCCGGCCGGGCACACCACCGTCGCCAGCGACAGCGTCACGGGACGCCCGCCCGCCGACCACGGCACGTCCAGCACGGCCGCGGCGATCGCCTCCAGCCCCTCAGGATCGGTCAGTACGAGGAAGTCGTCGCCCCCGATGTGCCCCACCCGGCAGGCCGCGTCGTCGCGCGCCGCCCGGGCCAGCGCCGCGCCCACCGTACGGATCAGCTCGTCCCCCGCCGCGAACCCGGCGCCATCGTTGACCTGCTTGAACCCGTCCACGTCCAGCCAGCTCAGGGCGACGGCCCGCCCCTGCCCGAGCCGCCGGTCCACCTCGCTGTTGACCGCGTCGGAACCCGGCAGCCGGGTCAGCGGATTGAGCCGCGCGGCCTCCTCCACCCGGCTCTCCGCCAGCGCCCGCAGGATGTCCGCCAGATGCACCACCCCGATGCACCGCCCCTGCTCGTCGACCACCGCCACGTCGTCCCCCGTACGGTCCCGGTCGCCGTCCGCGATGACGTCCAGCACCTCCCACGCGGTCGCGCCCGCGCCGACCGTACGCGGCCGGTCACCCAGCCGCAGTGCCGGCCGGTCCGCGTACAGCGCGTGCCCGTACCGCCCGGACAGCGACAGCAGGAACCGGTCCCGGTCCACCGCCCGTACGGGAACGCCGTCCGCATCCACCAACAGCACCCCGGAGACGTCCGGCAGCCCCGTGAGCCGACGCCGCACCTCCTCCGCCGACGCGCTCACCGGCAGCAACGCGGCCGGCTGCAGAAACTGCCCGACGGGCGGCCCGGCTTGGCCGCCGGCGGGCACGACGGGGGACGGAGACGGGGCCCGGTCTGCGCTCGTCCCCGGCGCGGAGGCAGCCCGGGGCCCGCTCGGCCCGGGCGCCGACGCCGCCTGTGCCGGCACGAAGACCTCGGCCGTGGGCCGCCGCGCGGGCGGTGCGAAGAGGTGCCCCTGGGCGAGCTGCGCGCCGGCCCGCAGCACCGCCGCGTAACTCCGCTCGGTCTCCACCCCCTCCACCGCCAGCAGCCCGCCCAGCTCGTCGCAGAGCTGCCGCACCATCCGCACCACCGCCGCGCGCCCGGGCCGGGCGTCCAGGTCCGTACAGAGTGAGGCATCCAGCTTGATCACGTCCGGCGTCAGGTCGCCCAACAGCCGCAGCGGGATGTCCCCGTCGCCCACCCCGTCCACGCAGATCCGGAAGCCGTCGGCGCGCAGGCCCGCCACCGCCTCCAGCAGCGCGCGGGCCGGTACGTGCGTGTACGGCCCGGTCAGATCCAGGGTGATCTCGCACGGCCGTCGCCCCACCGCACGCACCGCCGCGCGCAGCGCGGTCAGCTCCGGCATCTCCGCGGCCGTGGTGGCGAAGAGGTTCACCTGCAGCGGCAGCAGCGTCTCGCGCTGCGTGGCGTGCCGCACCGCGAGCGCGGCCAGTTCGACGTCGATGCGGGGGGAACGGCGGGCCTGGGTGAGCACGTCCCCGTGCTCGGGGCGGGCCAGTATCTCCAGCGCGGCGACGGAACCGGTCGTGAGGTTCACGACGGGCTGGTAGGCGAATCGGAGCTGGTCCGTCCAGGCAGGCACGCGGACAGCATGCCTCCCTCCCGCCCCTCGCGCAGCAGGGTTCACGCGGTGTTCACGCACCCTTCGACGGCATCGCGAGAATGCGGCGCCCGACGGGCCGGAACCGGCGGCGGGCTGCGCCCGAAGGGCGCCCCGCACTCGTGACGCGGCGCCTCCCGCCCCGGTACAGTCACCCGGCGCGATCAAGCCGCCCACCGGGGAGGAGACCGCATGGCAGAGGACAACGTGCCGGGCACGAGGCCCGCGCCGCCCGCGACGGCGGTCCGCCTGACCGCCCTCACCAAGGACTTCGGCACCGTACGCGCCGTCGACCACGCCGAACTCGCCATCCAGGAAGGCGAGTTCTTCTCCCTCCTCGGCCCCTCGGGTTCCGGCAAGTCGACCCTCCTGCGCCTCATCGCCGGCTTCGAACGCCCCACCTCCGGCCGCGTCGAACTGGCCGGTCGCGACGTCACCGCCCTGCCCCCGCACCGCCGCGACGTGCACACCGTCTTCCAGGACTACGCCCTCTTCCCGCACATGACGGTCGAGCAGAACGTCGGTTACGCGCTGCGCGTCGCCGGCGTCCGCAAGGGCGAACGCCGGGCCCGGGCACGCGAGGCGCTCGCCACCGTACGGCTGGAGGACTACGGCGACCGGCGCCCGGCACAGCTCTCCGGCGGTCAGCGGCAACGCGTCGCGCTCGCCCGCGCCCTCGTCGACCGCCCCGGGCTGCTTCTCCTGGACGAGCCGCTCGGCGCCCTGGACCTCAAGCTCCGCCAGGAGATGCAGACCGAGCTCAAACAGATCCAGCGCACCACCGGCATCACCTTCCTCCTGGTCACCCACGACCAGGAGGAGGCGCTGACGATGAGCGACCGGCTCGCCGTACTCGACGGCGGCCGCATCGCGCAGACCGGCCCGCCCCTGGAGATCTACGACCGCCCTGCCACCGCCTTCGTCGCCGGATTCGTGGGCGTGACGAACCTGGTGCGCGGCGCGGCGGCACAGCGACTGACGGGCCGCCCGGGCATGTACAGCATCCGCCCCGAACGCATACGGATCACGCCATTCGACGAGCGGGACGGTGCCGCGGCGGGGAGCCCGGGGGAGCGGTCGGTGACCGGCCGGATCACCGACATCGCACACGCCGGCCCGCACACCCGTTTCCGCGTCCGGCTCGACGAGGGCGGCGACCGGCTGACCGTACTCCGGCTGAACACCTCCGGGCCCGCGCTGCCGGCCCGCGCCGACACCCCCGTACGCCTTGCCTGGGACGCCGGCGACGCGTATCCCGTACCGGGCTGAGGGGCCGCTCGCGTACCGGGCCGAGGGACCGCGTTGCCTCGGCGGGCCGACGCGCCGGCCCGAAGTCCGGGGTGTACGTGCCGACTTGGCCTGATCGTGTCCCGACGCGCACTGGTGGAACACCGCCTTGATCCGGATACTGGCGACGCTCGGAGCCTGTGTCTGACGCCGTGTGCGACGGGAGAGAACCGGATGCGCAACACGAACGTGTGGAAGGCCGCCGCGGCGGCCACGGTCCTGCTGCTGGCCGTAGGGTGCGGCTCCGGG
>NZ_NHSG01000310.1:0-33831 GCF_020024005.1 Streptomyces purpurogeneiscleroticus | reverse complement strand
CGCCGGCTCCCCGCCCCCGGCGCCGGTCGAGCAGCCCCCGCAGGCCGGGTTGTGGCTGGCCGCCTTTCACGAGGGCGCCTACGGCGAGTCCCGAGCCGATTCCCCGGTGCATCGTCCCGATGGCCCGAGCGATGACGAGAGTCCAAGCAGTAACTGAGCCATTAGGTAAGGATGAGTAAGCAAGTGGCGACACAGCAACGGCTCAATATGGACTGGATGCTGGAGGAGTTGGCGTCCAGTGTTCCGCAGACTCGAAATGTCGTGGTGCTGTCCTCGGACGGCTTGTGCATGGCACAGTTCGGTACGGAAAAAGACACCGCGGATCGCCTCGCCGCCGCCTGTGCCGGACTGCAAAGCCTGTCGGCGGCCGTCGGTGCGGAATTCCCGCACGGCGACGGAAAGATGAAACTCGTCGTCATTGAGGTCGACGGCGGCTTCTTCTATCTGATGGCGGCCGGCGCCGGTGCGTACCTGGCGGTGCTGGCCGATGACGACGTGGATGCCGGGCTCATCGGACAGCGCATGCGGGACCTGGTCGCCCGGATCGGTCAGCACCTCAGCAGCCCGCCACGGGCCGACCGGCAGGTTCCATGAGCGACCCGGAACAGCCACAGCGCCCGGACTGGGAAGAGGGCGGCCCCGAACGGCTCTACGTCATCACGTCCGGCCGGGACATGCCCGACAAGCGCTCCCCACTGGACATGGTCACGCTGATCGTGAGCCGGGACGAGGCCGGCGCGAGCATGCAGCCCGAACAGGCCGCCATCGTCCGCATATGCGACTACCCGCTGTCCGTCGCCGAGATCTCCGCGTACCTCCATCTGCCGGTCAGCGTGATCGCGGTACTGCTCACGGACCTGCTGTCCAACGGCCATGTCGAAGCCCGGGTACCGGCCCCGGCCAAGTTGCCCGACGTCGCCCTTTTGGAGGCGGTGATGCATGGACTTCAGAATCTCTGAACCCGTCGTCGGTCCCCGGAGCGAGGACGCCCTGCCGGCCTCGGTCACCTCGGCGGTGAAGGTGGTGGTCGTCGGCGGCTTCGGAGTCGGTAAAACCACCATGGTCGGAGCGGTCAGCGAGATCAGGCCGCTGACCACCGAGGAGACCATGACCGAGGCGAGTGCCGGAGTGGACGACATCGCCGGCATCGAGCGCAAGTCCGAGACCACTGTGGCGATGGACTTCGGCCGGATCACCCTCAATGAGGAACTGGTGCTGTACCTGTTCGGCACCCCGGGCCAACAGCGCTTCTGGTTCCTGTGGAACGGCCTCTTCGAAGGCGCACTCGGCGCGGTGGTCCTGGTCGACACCCGGCGGCTGGAAGACAGCTTCGACGTGATGGGCCGGCTCGAGGAACGCGGCATGCCCTTCGTCGTCGCCATCAACGCCTTCCCGGACGCCCCCGCCCACCCGGTGTCCGAGCTCCGAGCGGCCCTGGACATCCCCGATGCCGTACCCGTCATCGACTGTGACGCCCGCAACCGCGGCTCCAGCCGTGATTGCCTGCTGACCCTCGTGCGTTACCTGTACACCCTCACCACCACAAACCCGGAGCCACGGTGACCGCCTCCTTCCCCGACCCGTCCCGCACCACGTCAGCGCCCGAGCCGCCTCCGGAGTGTCCGGCACACGCCCGGTTCGGGGATCCTGCCGGACTTGCGCGGCTTCTCGGACCCGAGGCTGCCAAGAACCCCATGAGCCTGTACGAGCGCTTGCGCGACGAGCACGGGCCCGTCGCGCCCGTCCTGCTGGATGGCGACCTGCCGGCCTGGATCGTCCTCGGTTACCGCGAGATCCTGGAGGTCGCCGGTACGCCGTCCCGGTTCAGCCGCGACTCCCGCACCTGGCGCTGGTTCAAGGAGGGCAAGGTTCCGCCGGATTCCCCACTGCTCCCGATGATTGCCTGGCAGCCGGTCTGTCTGTTCCTCGACGGCGCGGAACGCGACCGGCTGCGCCTGGCGGTCACCGACAGCCTGGAGCGCTTCAACCGCCGCGGCATCCGACGCCAGATCACCCGCTCCGCCCACCAGTTGATCGACGGCTTCGCCGACCGGGGAGCGGCAGATCTGGTGGGCGACTTCTCGGAGCAACTGCCCATGCTCGTGATGACACAGCTCCTGGGCATGCCCGACGAGTACGGCCCGCGGCTGGTCGAAGCCAGCAGAGACATGGTGGCGGGCACCGAGACCTCGGTAGCCAGCAACGAGTTCATCGTGGAGACTCTCCAGCAGCTCGTGCGGCGCAAGCGTGGCAACCCCGGCCACGACATCACGTCCTGGCTGCTCGAACACTCCTCCGCGCTCACCGATGAAGAGGTGTGGAATCACCTGCGGGTCATCCTCATCGCCGGCAACGAAACCACTGTCAACCTTCTCAAAAGCACTCTGCGCATGGTGCTGACCGATCCCCGCTGCCACGCGTCGCTGGCCGGCGGACAGATGACCCTGCCCGACGTGGTGGAGCAGGTGCTGTGGAGCGAACCGCCGCTCATGACCATCCCCGGCCGCTGGGCTGCCGTGGACACCGAGGTCGGCGGCCAGAAGGTCGAGGCGGGTGACATGTTGCTGCTCGGTCTGGCCGCCGGGAACCACGACCCGGCCGTCCGGCCGGACCCCACGGCTTCCCTGCACGGAAACCGTTCGCATCTCGCCTTCAGCAGCGGCCCGCAGGAGTGCCCCGGCCAGAACATCGGCCGCGCCATCACCGACACCGGCATCGACACTCTGCTGGCGCGGCTGCCCGACGTCGGACTGAGCATTCCCGAAGAGGAGCTGCGCTGGAAATCGGGCTGGATGACGCGCCACCTGACCAGCCTCCCGGTCACCTTCACCACGCCTCGGTCCGGCAGTACGGCCACGTCGGGCAGTACTGCCACGTCCGGCAGTACTGCCATGTCCGCCGCTCCGGTCGGCGTCGGCGCGGAGACCGGGGGCCCGCTGCGGGACGGTACGGACAGCGGTTCTCGTCCCGTTGCCGCGCTCCCCGTGCCGTATCCGACGCCCCCGGCTCCCAGGAGGCGGGCATCGTGGTGGGGCTCCCTGAAGGCGTGGCTACGCGGCCGATGACGCGGAAGTGAGGTCGGCAACGGCCCTTTCCACCCGGTTCAGCGCCTCTTCCAGCATTCCGCGGGACGTGGCATAGCTGATACGGATATTGCCTTCGGCGGCCGGGCCGAACCATTCGGTGGTGCCGGCCACTACCGCCACCCGGGCTTCCGCCAGCAGGAATTCGGCCATCGCCCGACTGCTCAGCCCGGAGGAAGAGATGTCGGGGAACAGGACGAATGTCCCGTCCGGGCGGGTGCACGATATGCCCGGGATCGCGTTCAGCCGTTCCACGCAGTAGTTCCGCGTCTCGTGCAGATGCTGCACGAAGGAATCCCGCCAGGGCCAGCCGTGCCGCAGTGCGGCCAGCGCACCGACCTGGGTGAAGGGGGTCAGGCTGTACGCGGCACCGAGATACTGGAAGGTGAGCTGCAGATTGACCGCAGCGCTCGCGTCCGGGGCGATGACGAACCCCATCCTCAGCCCGGGCAGCGCGAACGTCTTGGAGAGCCCGGTCACCGTGTAGATCTGCCGGCTTTCCGCAGAGTCCAGGCCGGCCATGCTGACATGCGCCGCGGGCGGGTACACGATCTCATTCCACACCTCGTCGGAAAGTATCGGCACACCATGGGTCTGCGCTGTCTCCGCTATCGCCCGGAGCGTCGCCTCGGTGAAGACCGTGCCCAGGGGGTTGTGCGGATTGCACAGACAGATCAGGGCAGTGCGCGGAGTGATCAGAGAGGCGAGCCGGTCCGGGTCGAGCCGCCCCGTGCTCTTGTCGACCGGGCAATAGACCCGCCGGGCCCCCGCGGCATCGATGGCTTGGCCGAAGAGCAGGTCAACCGGGTCCAGCAGTATGCACTCATCGCCTTCTCCGCAGAGAAGACGCACCACTCCCCAGAGCGCGGACGCCGTGCCAGGGGTCAGCACCACGCGATCGGGAGCCGCGCTGATTCCGTACCGCGCCTCGGCCACGTCGGAGTACGTTTCCCGGAGTTCGTCGAGTCCCGCGGGTGAGGCATAGGGGAAGTAGCCATCGGAAAGAGAGCGGGCGAGGGCGTCCGTGACCGCTTGCGGCCCGGGAAAGTCCGGTTCCGCCGCCGTCAGCGGGATGACACCGGGCGGGTAGGCACCCCACCGGATATGCGACTGCCGGCGCAGTAGATCGGGCCGGACCCGCGCGTCACCGAACAGCGATCCGAGCGGTCCGGTCGCGGCCTGAAGCATGAGGATCAACCCCCTTGATAACGGGCGGGCGGATACCGGTCGTACAGCTCCGAGGACCAATACGTGGCCAGGTGGGGACGGCCCTCGTGCACACGCGCCGATGCGTAGGTGTGTATCCCGCGCCCGTCCGACAGCGGGCGGCGGGCCATGTGGTTCAGCAGTGACTGATAGCGGCCGCTGGGCAGCCCCATATCAGTCATGACGGAGCTGATGCGATCGCGCATCGTTCTGTCGCTCTCCGCGTACCGCCACAGCGGCACGTACACCGTGGCGGACGCAGGGATATGCTCGCCGGCGGCCGTGAACGTCAGATTGCTGACGAGGGGCTGTTCCCTGAGCTTGCCGGCCCGGCCGGTCAGCTTGCGGCAGAATTCGCCCAGGAATCCGGACTCGTGCTGAGCGGAAATCTCCATGCGGGCGTCCAGATCCGCCGGGGAAACATCGTAGTGGCGGAAATACACCTTGATGCGCGACTCGGGGCCGTCGGTCAGGTCGAGGCCGAAGTAGACGATGCGGTCGAGGTCGAATCCCCGGCGAGCATATGTGCTGACTGCTGTCCATGCCTTACCGAACCCCAGGCGCTCCAGCGCCTCGCGAGTCCGTTCGGCACCGGTCATGGCGTTATTGGCGCTCGGATTCAGATAGACCTTGAACTCGGGCCGTCCGGTCGGCGCGAAGATGGCGGCGTACATCATGGCGAAGCCGCTCGGGCTTTCATCCGGCAGGAACAGGTCCCGTACTGTGGCGAGTCGGCCGCCGACAGCGCCGAAGTCGCGGGTGAGCCCTTGAGAGAGCTCGATCGCCGACTCCTGTGCGGCCAGTGTGTTCGGCTCGTCCGGAATCGCCTCCACGAGCACCCGGACTTTCACGCAGCCGGCCGAAAATGCCGCGGAAAACTCGATCGGCGAACCGTCGGCACAGACATCCGAGTGCCAGTCGGGTTGCTGCGCGATCCGCCTTCTCCCCCACGGTGACAGCATCCTCCGAAGAACCCTTGCCCCTTGCTCGACATTCAGTCCCGCATTGTCGAGAAGACGCGTGACAGTAGAAATTCCGTAATCCAGGAACGTCGCGTCAGCAGACCCTCGCGAATCCCATTGCGGAGACAACATGGAGTTCCTCCCCTATCTCTCACCGGTCCCGTCGTACAGCGCGCTTGCCTCACCGGCCATCGGCCGATCCCGATAGATCCACAGGACCTGCCTGCCGCTCCGCCAGAGAATCAGATTTTATTACTTAAGAAATAACCAAGAATCCCCCGGGCCGACACCAGCGTGCAGGGGGCTTACAGAGTGTTTCCCGTCGGCGGCGTGCGCCCTTGCCTGACGGGTGTGCACACCGTCGACCAGAGAGACAGGATCGGCCTCATCGGGTCCGAGGTTCAGCGGGTTCAACGCCGCACTAGGCGAGGCTGAGCGTCGCACCGGGATGATAGATCTGGGTTCGGGGGCGCATCGAAACCGGGGGTGTTGTGTTGGATTGCCTGGCAGGAGTGAACCAGGAGTGTCAGCGGCGCGGGCGTCGTGGTGGGCGTATGAGCGGCCGGCCGGGCCCCGCGGTGCTGCCGCCATCGCTGCGTGCGTGGCTCGGGCCGGTCGCGGGGCTCGCCGCGCTGGTGGTTGTCGTGCTCGGGGTCCGGTACGCCGGTCACAGCGAGCCGGGCCGGGTGGACAGGTGGATCGTGCAGCCGACGGCGGACAGTGTGCGGCCGCCGTGGCGGGGCGTCGCTCTGGCCACGGACTTCCTCGGGGAGCCCACCGGAGCGGCGCTGTTGGCTGTGGCCGCCGTGGCAGGCTGCCTACTGCTCCGGTGGCCTCGCGCGGCGGTGTTCGTCGTTGCCGGGACCGGCCTGAGCGTGGGGACGACCACGCTGCTCAAGTCCCTGGTGGGACGCACCATTCACGGGGACGACAACCTGTCCTACCCGAGCGGGCACACCGCCTTCCTCACCGCGGTCGCCCTTGTCGTGGCGCTGCTCGCGACCGGCCGGCTCGGCCTCGGCAGGACGGCCGGCACGTCACTCGTACTCGCCGCGGCGCTGGTTGCCGGTGCCGCGATGGGGTGGGCCCAGGTCGCCCTGGGCGCGCACTACCCGACCGACGTCCTCGGCGGCTGGTGCACCGCGCTGGCGGTGATTCCGGCGACCGCGTGGCTGGTCGACCGGACGGCCGCCTCCCGTCGGCTGCGCAGTAGCTGACGAGTCGTCACGCCAGGCGGCGGAACACCGGCTTCACCGGTCGTCCGCCCAGCCAGGGGGTGGGGTCGTCAGCGTCAAGTGCCTTCCGGTACACCGCACATGCCTGGGCCACCACGTCGACGGTACGGTCGATGTCGGCGTCGTCGAGCGCGCTGCTCACGACGAACGACGGGGCCAGCACTCCGCCCGCGAGCAGTTGGCGCAGGAACAGGGTGCGGTACTGCTGCGACGGCTGCCCGTTCTCGTCGAGGGTGGCGAAGACCAGGTTGCTGGCCCGGCCCCGGACGACGACGTGGTCGCCGACGCCCATGCTCGCCGCGGCCTCGCGGACACCGGCGGCCAATCGCTCGCCGAGGGCGTGCAGCCGCGCGGTGACGCCCTCCTCGACGTAGGTGGTCTGCACGGCCATCGCGGCTGCCAGGGAGTGCGTTTCCGCGCCGTGCGTGGTGGACAGCAGGAACACCCGGTCGTCGGAGTGGCGCAGCCCGCCCCGCTCCATCAGCTCGCGGCGCCCGGCCAGTGCGGAGACGGCGAATCCGTTGCCCAGCGCCTTGCCGAACGTGGAGAGGTCGGGGACGACGCCGTACAGGCCCTGGGCACCCGCCTCGGACCAGCGGAAGCCGGTGATCATCTCATCGAAGATCAGTAAGCAGCCGTGGCGGTCGGCCAGTTCGCGGAGGCCGGCGAGGTATCCGGGCGGGGGCTCGGTGTGGGCGGCGGGTTCGAGGATCAGGCAGGCGATCTCGTCCTGGTGCCGGGTGAGCAGGTCCTCCGTGGCGGCCAGATTCCCGTACGGGAAGGACACCGTGAGATCGGTGGTCGCCGCCGGGATGCCGGCCGACATCGGCGTGGTGCCGATGAACCAGTCGTCGGTGGAGAAGAAGGGGTGGTCGGCGCAGAGGGCCACCCGCGGGCGGCCGGTGACGGCGCGGGCGAGGCGTACGGCGGCGGTGGTGGCGTCGGAGCCGTTCTTCGTGAACTTCACCATCTCGGCGGTCGGCACGGTGGCAAGGAAGCGTTCCGCGGCCTCGGCCTCCACGATGGACGGCCGGACGAAGTTGCTGCCGCGGTCGAGTTCCCGCCGCACCGCCTCGATCACGCGCGGGTGGGCGTGGCCGAGGCTGACCGACCGCAGCCCGGAGCCGTATTCGATGTAGCGGTTGCCGTCGATGTCCCACACGTGGGCGCCGCGGCCGTGGCTGATGACCGGGGCCAGGTTCTCGGGGTACTGGTCGTCGCCCTTGGCGTAGGTGTGCGCGCCTCCGGGGATCATCGCGTGCAGTCGCTCGTTCGCCGCCCGCGACCGGGGAAGCCGGAACTCTTCAGTGTCCACGGGGACTTCACCTCTCCTTGTGCTTCAGGACCTCGGCGAGGCTCGGCGCCTCCCGGTCCCGTTGGGACATCGATGTGACCGGCAGCGGCCAGGGGATGGCGAGCTCCGGGTCGTCGAAGGCGATCGTCACGTCCTCGGCCGGATCGTGCGGGCGGTCGATCCGGTACGAGGTGTCGGCGGTGTCGGTCAGCGCCTGGAAGCCGTGCGCGCAGCCCGCCGGGATGTACAGGGTCGCCTGGGACTCACCGGACAGCTCAAAGAAGGCCCGGCCCAAGTAGGTCGGCGAGTCCGTCCGCAGGTCCACGACGACGTCGAAAATCTTCCCGTACGAGCACCGCACGAGCTTGGCCTCGCCGGCGCCGGAGCGCAGGTGCAGGCCGCGCAGCACGCCCCGGACCGAGCGGGACAGGCTGTCCTGGACGAAGGCGTTCGGGTCGAGGCCCACCGAGCGAACCACGTCGGCGTCGAAGGTGCGGCAGAAGAAGCCGCGTTCGTCGGCGTACGGGGTCGGCTCGAACAGATATGCACCGGCGATTGCCGGGACTTCGGTCGCTTTCATGGAGTCTCCTGTAGTGCGTGGGCCGGGAACAGGGCCGCGGTCAACTCGGCGAACTGGTCCTTGAGTTGCTGGGCAGCGACCGCGTTGCGTTCGGCGAGGGTCCGCCGCAGCTCCCCCGATCGCCGCTCCAGCTCCCGGAACTGTTCGAGCAGCCGGTCGGCGTCGATCTCGCGGGCTGGATGGCTGTACGCGGCAAGGCCCATCCGGTCCATGAGTGCGTCGCTCTTCGCCGCGTAGCTGAGGGCGAGCGTCGGCGTGCCGACTTTCAGCGCGCAGATCAGGTTGTGGTACCGGGTCGCCACCACGGTGTCGGCAGCCGCCGTCTCCTTCATCAGGTCGGCCAGCGAGGTCGCCTCGGCAGCCGTGACCAGCGGTGAGTCCACCGCGTCGAGGATCGCGGCGACCACCGGCGCATCGCACGCGTCGCCGGTGAGCAGCCGGACCGGCCTGCCGTCCTCGACCAGCGCGCGGACGAACCGGGTCGTCCCGTCGAGGTAGCGCCGGTGGATCTCCTCGGCCCGGGCGCGGTCGTCGTTGCCGCCGTGGAAGTCCATGACACCGACGCAGACCGTGCCCGAGGGGGTGCCCGCAGACGGCGTCGGCAGGGCGAACGCGAGGTCCGGACAGACTTCGTCGCGCGCGGTGTCCACGCCCATCGCCCGCATCGCGTCTCGGGACAGGGCGTCCCGGTACGAGCGATAAGTGGCCAGCCGCGCCGACCAGCGCACCAGGGCCCGGGTCGGCCGGTCGCGGATCGTGTCCGCGCCGACGCCGACCAGCGCGACCCGAGTGCCGAACAGCCGGCCGCTCGCGCAGAGCAGGAACAGCGCGTACGGGAAGCCCCACGGCCGCAGCGGCAGCGTGGCCTCCAGGACGCCCATGCCCGGCACGATGACCACGTCGTGCCGGCGCACCCAGGCGGCGGTGCGGGCGGCATCGACGAGTTTGCCGAGCCCCTTCGCCGCGATGGCGCCCACGCGCGACGCGGTCCGGTACTCCCCGCGGTACCAGTGCAGCCGTGTCGCGAGGATCCCGTACCGTGCCGCGACGTTCTCGGGTCCGCCGCACAGTGCGTCCACGACCGCCTCCGGGTGCTCGGCGCGGAGGTACCCGAGCACGGCTTCGAGCGACCCGTCGTTGCCGAGGTTGCCGGAGCCGAGCAGGCCGAACACGCCGACGCGTGGCGACGTCCTCATGCCCGCCGCCCCTCACGGCCGGCGACGAGGGCGTCCACGGAGACGGTGAGCTCGGCCGGGTCGACCGGGGCCCGGTCCTCGACCCGCTCGCCGGCGCCCGGCCGGGCCCGGCTGGTCATCCATGCGGCCAGGTGGCGGTAGCACGCGCGCCGGTCGGCCGCGGACAGTGGCGCCCGCCGGATCGCGGCGACGAAGCCATGGACGTACTCGGCGAGCAGCCGGGGCGTCGGGTGCAGCGGGCCTGCCCGGCGCGGGTCCAGGTTGACGCACCGGGAGCGCTTGGAAGGGTTCGCCCGCTCGGCGCGGGTGGGGTGGTCGCGGCGGAAGTACAGCAGCTCCGGCACCTGGTGGAAGGGCCCGTGCAGGGTGATCTCGGCGACGAACGTGCGGTCCGCGTGGTGGTAGCTGTCGTGCGGCTTCACCCGGCGCAGCACGTCGGCCCGCATCACTCCGTAGAAGTCGTCGCCGCCGGGCTCGAACAGCATGCTGCGGAAGCGCTCCGGCGCGCGCGGCGAGTCGGTGGCGAGCGTGTACGCGTACGGGACCTTCACCTGGCCGTCCTCGTCGATGACCGCCTGGTCGGCGTGCGCGAGGATCACCTCGGGCCGCTCGTCCAGCGCCTCCACGCAGCGCCGCAGCAGGTCCCGGGCGTACAGGTCGTCGTGCGAGGCCCACTTGAACAGCTCGCCGCGGCACTGGGTGAACACGTAGTTGTGGTTCGGTGCGGCGCCGATGTTCCGGGTCAGGCGGATGTACCGGATGCGGGAGTCCTGCGCGGCGTACTTGCGGCAGACGGCCTCGGTCCCGTCGGTCGAGGCGTTGTCGGAGATGACCAGCTCGAAGTCCTCGTAGGTCTGGCCGAGCAGGGCGTCGAGCGACTCGGCCAGATACTCCTCGCCGTTGTACACGGGCAGGCCGATGCTCAGCCGGGGATGGGCGGTCATGTGGTCCTCACTTCGGGGATGGAATTGCGGTGGTGCTCGCGCCGGGCGGACCGCAGGTGCAGCCACCACACGGCCGAGCTGCCGACGGTCGCGGCGGCGACGCCCCAGGCCGAGCCGACCGTGCCGCCCACGGCCGCCCCGCCGAGTCCGCCGCCGGCATAGCAGGCGGAGGCGATCAGCTGGCTGCGCAGGCTGCGCCGGGCCGCGCCGAGCGCGCGCAGTCCGGCCGCCGCGCCGGTGCCGAGGCCGGCGCCCGCGACGCCGAGCGTGACCGGCACGATGAGCTCCGAGGCAGCGCTCCAGACGCCGCCGAGCACGAACTCACCGACCCGGTCCGGTACAAGGAGCAGCGCCCCGCCCCAGAGCAGCGCGGCGACGGCCTGCCCGCCGCCCAGCAGGAGGCAGAACGTGCCGAGGCGGTGCGGGGCCCGCCGCAGCACCCGTGCCGCCTCGGCGACGGTGACCAGGGACAGTCCCATCAGCACGGCGAGGAACGGGCCGAGCAGGAGCTCGGCGCCCCGGATCACGCCCACCGCGCCGACCCCGACGATCGCGCCGAGCCCGTACGCCCGCAGCTGGCTCGCGCCGCTGTTGCTGACGTTCTCGACGAGGTACCGGTAGCCGAGGTCGCGGTGCTCGCGAAGCCACTCGCGCGCGCCGGTCAGCCGGGGCCGGATGCCGGACTGGAGGCAGCCGTACAGCGCCGCCACCGCGGCGGAGCCGCCCCAGGCGAGCACGAAGGCGGCCACGCTGCCCACGTGGGCCGCCGCCACCATGGCCGGGACGAGTGCGACGCCCCACACGAGGTCGTTCACGAACGCCTTCCGCCCGGCGCCGGCGGCGAAGAACGCGAACCGCCACGCGTCCTGCAGCAGCAGTCCCGGCAGGACGACGCCGAGGCAGGCGAACGCGGTCCCCACGCCGCCGCCAAGGGCGAGGCCGGCCAGCACGGACGCCACGCCGAGGGCGGTGCCGACGCCGAGCGCGGTGCCGGACGAGCGGGCCACCGCCCCGCGCCACGACGCGTCCGACACGCCGCTGAACCGCACCATGAGCGGGTCGGTGGCCAGTCCCCGGGAGACGTTGAGCACCACGCCGTACGTCACCCAGGCAAGGCTGAACACACCGAACGCGGTCACCCCCAGCGAGCGGGCCACGTAGACGCCCACCACGAAGTTGCTGATGCTGGAGGCCGCCTGGTCGGCCAGGCCCCAGGACAGCCGCCCGGCGAGGGCCCGCCCGGCGGCCGCCGCCTTCGGCCCCGTCCTCTCCCCCTCGGTGGTCATCGGCGTCATGCCTTGATCAGCCCGGCGTCGCGCAGGGCATCGGCCGCGGCGGCGACGGTGTCGAACGGCAGCCCGGACCGCTCGGCGACGTCCAGCAGGCTGTGCTCACCGTCGGAGAGGTTGAGCACCCAGAGCATGGCCATCTGGGCCTGCTTGGTGTCGCTGCGGCCGCCGAGCGCGTCGTAGAGCCCGCGCCGCCCCAACTGCGGTTCGCCGTAGGGGCTGAGGTTCAGATACCTCCGGTTGCGGTCCAGGACGGCGAACGCCTCGCGGCACACGGCGAGCGTGTCCTCCATCGCCTCCGGGGAGACGAAGTCCAGGTTGTCCGCCGAGGTGTGGTACTCGGGATAGCCCGCGTACGGCGTGCGGGTGAGCGAGCCCACCCCGAGATCGAAGCCGGGCGAGCAGTACTGCCGCTCGTCGTAGCCGTACGGAGTGAACTCGTTGACGCGGTGCGGTCGTTCGGAGGCCGCCAGCACATGCCGCAGCACCCGGTCGATCTCCGCGTCGCCGCGCCTGCTCTGCTTGTACGTCAGGCTGCCGGGATCGCCGGCGCAGGCGAGTACGAGCCCGTGCTTGACCAGGTCCACCCGTTCCTTGTTGCGGGCGAGCCAGGTGATCGCGCCGATGGTGCCGGGCGCGAAGATGAACCGGTAGGTGTAGTACGGGTTCTGCTCGGCCAGTGCCCGCGCCAGGAACGTCGCCACCGCGACGCCCGCCATGTTGTCGTTGGCCAGCGACGGGTGGCAGACGTGACAGGAGACGATCACCTCGTCGGGGACCTGCCCCGGGATCACGTGCTCGGCATAGGTGAGGTGACCGTCGGCGAGCGTCGAGTCGATACGGACCTCGTACTCGCCGTCCCGCATGGCGTCCAGGGTGTCCTGCGCCAGGCAGAATCCCCACTCGGGCTTGTAGTAGCTGGTGCGGTACGGCACCAGGCCCGGCTGGTCCGGCAGCGTGTGCAGGTGCTCGCGCAGCTCGGCCAGCGGCATGGTCGCCGACACCGGGACGCTGTAGCCGAGCACGTGCAGGCTGGACGCGGCGAAGTCGACGACCCGGTTGCCCGAGCTGTCGGCGATGTACGCGTCCCGGATGTTCCACTCCTGCGGCACCGTCCAGTCGAGCACCTGGGTGCCGGTCGGCACCTCGTGCACATCGAGCGGGATGTACTCGCCGACGGTGGCCAGGGTGGCGCGCACCCCGTCGCCGGTGATGCTCCGGCAGAGCGGGTACACCCGCTCCACCAGGGCGTACATCTCCTCGCCGATCCCGGTCACGGGCGCCACCGCAGGGTGTCGTCGACGGCGCCGGCGTCGGACGCCGCGCGCAGCACGGCAAGCCGGGTGAAGCGTCGCTCGAAGCCCTCCCGGGTCAGCTGGTGTTGCCGGTAGGCGTCGGCGAGTTCGAGCGCGCCGCGCTTCACCGTCCACTCGCAGTCGAAGCCGGGGATCGCGGCGCGGAACCGGGAGAAGTCCACCCGGTACGAGCGCGGATCGGCACCGGACTCCCCGGTGATCCTCACCTTCGCACCGGACACCGCCTCGGCGACCTGCTCGGCGATCTCGGCGACCGTGACGTTGTTGGTCTCGCTGCCGATGTTGAACGCCCGGTCGTGGACCGCCTCGCGGGGCGCGGTCAGCGCGGCCGTGAAGGCACGGGCGATGTCGGCGGCGTGCACCAGCGGGCGCCAGGGGGTGCCGTCGGAGAGGACGAGCACCTCGCCGGAGAGCAGCGCGTGGCCCACAAGGTTGTTCAGCACGATGTCGGCGCGCAGCCGGGGTGAGTAGCCGAAGGCCGTGGCGTTGCGCATGTACACCGGCGTGAAGTCGTCGTCGGCGAGCGCGTGCAGGTCGTCCTCCACCCGCACCTTGGACTCCGCGTACGGCGTCACGGGGCGCAACGGGGCGTCCTCGCCGACGAGTTCGTCACCGCCCGCGGCGCCGTACACCGAGCACGTCGACGCGTACAGGAACCGCTGCACTCCGGCGTCGCGGGCCAGCCTGGCGAGGCGGACGGACGCGTGGTGGTTGATGTCGTAGGTGAGTTCCGGCGCCAGCGATCCCAGCGGGTCGTTGGAGAGCGCGGCCAGGTGGATCACGGCGTCCACCCCGGCGACGTGGTCGGCCGTGATGTCGCGGAGGTCCACCCGGTGCCCCTGCGGGTCGGCGGGCGACGGGCCGAGGACGCAGTCGGCGAACAGGCCGGAGTCGAGGCCGACGACCTCGTGCCCGGCGGCCGCGAGGACCGGGGCCATGACGGTGCCCAAGTAGCCCTGGTGTCCGGTCAGTAGTACGCGCAAGGTTCATTCCCCCAGGTCAGAAGTGCCGAGATGGAGCGTGAGTTTGGTGACGGCGAATGCCTCGGCGTAGCGCGCGTGGCATTCGATGCCGCGGATCCGGGCGAGGCCGAGGAAGGCTTCCCGGTCGTACCAGGGCCGGTGCCGCTGCGAGGGGTAGTGCTCCTGCAGCAGCCGCACCTTCTGTTCGGCGATCTCCGGCGACAGCGGCTGGTATGCCGCCATACGGCCGAGATCGCCGTCCCACTTGACGATCTCGTAGCCGAGCACGAGGTGGTCGCGGAACGCGGTGGGTATCAGCTGCGCCAGGCCGCGGTGGTCCTGGTGCGCGTCGTCGGTGCGCGGGGCCAGGATCAGGTCCGGGTCGGTCTGCCCGCGCAGCTCCTCGACCGCGGCCTTGGCCTCGTCCCAGTGCACGGGCAGCCGGCCGTCCGGCAGTTTGAGCACGGTCAGCCGCAGGTCGGCCCCTGGGCAGAAGGCGGCGAGCGCGGCCTGCTCCTCCTGCTCGCGCTCGCTGCCGCCGCCGGAGAGCACCAGCGCGTCGACGCGGATACCCGGTCGCGCGAGGCACATCGTCAGCAGCGTGCCGCCGGCGCCGATGGCGATGTCGTCACAGTGCGCGCCCACCGCGACGATCCGGTCCAGGCGTCGGGTCCCGAGCCGGTTCATGCGCTCACCCCCACGCCGTCCCGCTCCCACACGGCCCACGGGCGGTCGCCCCGGGCGTAGGCGGCGTCGAGGGCGGCCCGTTCCTTCACGGTGTCGGTCGGCTTCCAGAAGCCGCGGTGCTGGTGTGCCACCAGCCGTCCGCGCTTGGCCAGTTGGGCGCAGCCGTCGGCGACCAGGTCCCCGTTCTCCGGTATGTGGTCGAAGACCTCCTGGCGGAGCACGAAGTAGCCGCCGTTCTCCCACAGCGGCATATCGCTCACCGCGGTGATGCCCCCCACCAGGCCGTCCTCGCCCAGCTCCACGCAGTGGAACGAGGACTGCGGCGGCACCACCATCATCGACGCCCCGGCGTCGCGCCGGGCGAACCGGTCGATCATCTCCGGCAGCGGGGCGTCGGTGAGCACGTCTGCGTAGTTGGCGAGGAACATCTCGTCGCCGTCCAGGTGGTGCCGCACCCGGCGCAGCCGCTCCCCGATCGGCGACTCGATGCCGGTCTGCGCGAACGTGATCGTCCAGTCCGAGATGTCGGTGGACAGCAGCTCTGTCCGCCCGCCTCTCAGCACGAAGTCGTTGGACGTCGTCTCTTCGTAGTTGAGGAAGAAGTCCTTGATGTGGTGCGCCCCGTAGCCGAGGCACAGGATGAACTCCGTGTGCCCGAAGTGCGCGTAGTAGCGCATCACGTGCCAGATCAGCGGTCGCGGGCCGACCATCGCCATCGGCTTGGGGACGTCATCGGCGGCGCCGCTGCGCATCCGCATCCCGTAACCGCCGCAGAACAGTACGACCTTCATGACTCAACCTCGACAATGCTCTTCTCGACAACGCTCAGTTCCGGGATGGGAAAGACGAGACGGCCGCCCCAGTCGTGCACGAAGGACAGCTGCTCGACCAGCTCGGCCCGCAGGTTCCACGGGAGGACGAGGACGTAGTCCGGCTTGTCGGCGGCTATCTGCTCGGGCGGCAGGATCGGGATGCGGGTGCCCGGGGTGTATCTGCCGTGCTTGTAGGGGTTGCGGTCGACCGTGTACGGGAGCAGGTCGGGCCGGATGCCGCAGTGGTTGAGCAGGGTGTTGCCCTTGCCCGGGGCGCCGTAGCCGACGACCGTCTCACCGCGCTCGGCCGCCTCGATGAGGAACTTGAGAAGGTCCCGGCGTACCTTGGCCACCCGCGCGGAGAACTCGGTGTACCCGGACAGCTCCTGCAGCCCGGCGGCCTTTTCGCGGGCCAGTACGTCGGCCACCCGCTGTGTCGGCTCGCCGGCCACCTCGGTGGGCCGGGCCCACAGCCGGATGGAGCCGCCGTGCGTGGGCAGCAACTCGACGTCCACGAGGGCGAGTCCGCCGCTCGCGAGGGCCCGGATCGCGGACGCGACCGTGTAGTACTGGAAGTGCTCGTGGTAGATCGTGTCGTACTGGTTCTCCTCGATCAGGGTCAGCAGGTGCTGTACCTCGATGGAGACCCAGCCGTCGTCGGCGACCAGGGCGCGCAGCCCCTGGGTGAATCCGACGACGTCGGGGATGTGCGCGTACACGTTGTTGGCCACGACCAGGTTCGCCGGGCCGTGCTCCTCGCGGACGGCGGCGCCGGTGGCCGGGTCCAGGAACTCCGTGAGCGTGGGCACACCCGCCTCGCGCGCCGCGGCGCCGACGTTCACCGACGGCTCGATGCCGAGGCAGCGGATCCCGCGGTCCACCACGTGCTTCAGCAGGTAGCCGTCGTTGCTTGCGACTTCGACCACGAAGGCCCCGGAGCCGTCGGCGCCTTCGGCGCCTTCGGAGTCGAGACCCACCCGCTGTACGGCGTCGGCGACGAACGTGCGCGCGTGCTCCACCCAGGAGGTCGAGTAGGAGGAGAAGTACGCGTACTCCTTGAACGTCTCCTCCGGCGTGATCAGCGGCGGGATCTGCGCCAGCCAGCATTCGGTGCAGACCCGCAGGTGCAGCGGGTACGCCGGCTCCGCCTTGTCCAGTTGGTCCGCGGCGAGAAAGCTCTCGCAGGGTGGTGTCGCCCCGAGATCGACGACGCTCGCCAGCGCCGTCGAGCCGCAGAGTCGGCATCCTGTCATTTACTGCCCCCCATTGATTCCGACCGACCCGCGATCGCGGTGCGGTACTCCTCCACCAGGCGCTCCAGCCCGACGGCCGGGCTGAAACCCTGTTCGTAACGGCGCCGGGCCGCCTGTCCCATCTCCCGGTTGCGGGCCGGATCAGCCGTGATCCGGCGCAGGCAGGACGCGAGCGAGGCGGTGTCGCCCGGCCGGTGCAGCAGCCCGGTCACCCCGCCCGCCACGAGTTCGACGAAGGCGCCGTGACCGGCGGCGACGGTCGGGACCCCCGCCGCCATCGCCTCCACGACGACCAGGCCGAACGCCTCCAGCCACGTCGAGGGAGCCACCACGGCGACCGACCGCGCGATGGCCTCCCGGCACTCCGCCGTGTCGTACAGGCCGACGTATCGCACGTCGTCCCGGCCCGCGGCCCAGGCGGTCACCTCTGGCTCCAGCGGTCCCGCGCCGGCGACCACGAGCGGCACGCCCACCCCGCCGCTCGCCGCGATCTCGTCCCACGCGGCCATGAGCAGCCGCACGCCCTTGGCCTCCGCGAGCCGGCCGAGGTAGAGCAGATGCTCGCCGTCGCCCGCTCGGTAGGCGCCCGGGTCGGGCACGAAGTTGTGCTTCACCGTCAGCCGCTCGGCGGGCATGCCGGCCCGCACCAGGACGTCGCGCTGCGCCGCGGAGATGCAGAGGAACCGCTCCACGCCGGACCACCACCGCCGCCGGTTGACCGACAGGCTGACCGCGAGCGGCACGGTCGCGAGGCGGGAGTTTCGGTAGCAGCCGTGCCGGACGGCGGGCAGCGGCGTCGACCCGACGCACTCGGTGCACGGCCGGCCGTCGCGTTGCAGCGTGCCGGGCGGGCAGACCTGGGTGTAGTTGTGCAGCGTGGCGACGGCGGGCACCCCGGCGTCGGCGCAGGCGGCCAGCACCGCGGGCGACAGGAGCGGGAAGACGTTGTGGACGTGCACCACGTCGGGGCGTGAGGTGCGGAGCCGGGCGGCGAGCTCCTTGCGTACCGCCGGGTTCCACGGCACAAGGAGCGGCACCGCGGCCTTGCCCGGCAGGGACCGGGCGGCGATGTCGTCGCTGCGTCGCTCGAACACCTCGACCCGGTGGCCCGCGCCGCGCAGCAGCGCCACCTCCTGGTCGACGACCTTGTTCTCTCCACTCGGCTGCGCCGAGGCGTAACGGTTGTGTACTACGAGGACGTGGATGCCGTTCATGCTCGGCTCACCTCCGATCTCTGGGCCCATTGCGGGATGCGTTGTCGAGGGCCTTCGGGCGTGGTGCGGGGGCCGGCCGCGGCAGGTGCCGCCAGCAGCGAGGCGGCGACGGCCAGATGCAACAGATACGGCGAGGCGTCGCCGAGGCCGGCCTCGGTGTACGACGCGATCGCGCAGTAGCTGATCAGGAAGATCGCGCAGGCCCTCGACAGCGACGGTGGCCGCAGCAACGCGACACCGCCCAGCACGATGACGACTGCCGCCACCAGGGCGACGCCGGTCAGACCCTGTTCCTGGTAAACGGCCAGCCAGCTGTTGTCGATCGGCAGCCCGCCGAACGACTTGTCGCCCAGGCCCACTCCGAACAGCTGCTCCGCGGTCGACCGGGGCGCTGCCAGCAGGGCGTCCCAGACCTTGGCCCGGCCGGTGAGATTGGAGAAGTTCTCCTGGCTCTGCCCGCGCAGGAACCACGCCTGCAGCGCGGAGCTGAACGCCACCGCGGCCACCGCGGCGCACAGCACCGCCCAGGTGAAGAACCGGCGCGCCGCGGCGCTCGTCAGCAGGAGTGAGCCGATCGCCAGCGCCAGCCCGATGAGCATGCCGACCGTGGCCGTACGGGTATGGGTCAACGCGAGCAGGACGAGCGACGGCACGATGACCACCGCCGCACTGGTCCTGTCGGTCCGGCGGCCCAGTACGAGCAGCACCGTGAGCCCGATGATCACCGCGGCGTACTGGCCGATCTGCGGCGGTGTGAGCGGCCACAGCGCGCCGACCAGCCGCCCGCCATAGAGCTCGGGCATGGCCGCGCCCGGTGAGATGACCAGGCCGGCGGCCACCGACCCGAGCACCACGAAGTACGCCCGGATGTGGTATCGGACGAACGTCGGGCCGCCGTCCCACCAGCGGCTGAGCAGCCACAGTGTGCCGACGAAGAGAGCCAGCCGGGCACACCGGAACAGCGCGCCGAACCCGGACTCCAGGTTCGCGCTGGAGAGGACGCTCGGCACCAGCAGCAGGGTGAGCAGGCACAGAAAGGCACTGGCACGGACGCGCAGCCGGAGATTGAGTGCGAGCGCCAGTGTGAACGCGGCGACCAGCGCGCCCATGGTGACCATCTGGATGAGGGAGCGGGGCAGCGGGACGATGGTCTTCGCCCCGGTGGAGCCGAGCGTGTTGAGGATCAGCAGTCCCCAGACCGTCCCGACGGTCCTCGACGTGTGGTCCGCGCGCATCTCAACCACCGTCCCGGGAGCGGAAGGTGCTGCCCGCGTCCTGCTGGTACGGCGTGCTCTGCCACTGCGTGAAGTCGAGTATCCGGCTCGGGTCGTGGGCGACGAACTGCCAGGGGCCGAGGTAGACGTTGTCGTGCCAGCGGTTGTGCTGCTCGCGGGTGATCGCCTCGGCCACCCGCTCGCCCTGGTACGGCGACCAGTCCGGATAGGTGCCGTAGTTGGCCAGCACCGCCATGCGGTCGCACTTCACCGTGCACGCGACGACGGACTTGTCGAGCACGAAGCGGTTGCCGTGGATGTCCACCCGCTGGGTCTTCCACCGGCAGTCGGCGTAGAGCGGTGCGGTGGCGATCGCCGGTTTCGCGCAGCGGTCGGTGTCCCGCACCAGCAGTGTGCAGTGGCCGGAGGAGGTGTTGGCCGGGCTGTTGCAGAACCGGTCGGCGTTTTCCCACAGAGTGATGCCGGACCAGTTGTTCTCCAGTACGTTCCGGTAGATCTCGATCTTGTCGGTGCGGGCTCCGATGCGGGGTTCGCCGCCGGACTCGGACAGGTAGACGGTCGCGAACGGGAAGCTGTCGCCGCGGTCGGCCGCCCTGCGGCCCTCGACCCAGTTGTTCCGCCGGATCGTGTTGTTCCGGATGACCGCGTTGTAGCTGGTCTCGTAGATCAGCGCGGCACCGTCGTTGGTTTCGAGCACATTGTTCTCGATGCGGAAGTCGTTGTTGTTGGTGTCCGCCCACAGCCCTGTTCCGCGGTTGTCGTGCACCCAGTTGCCGCGCACGTCGGCGCCGTCGACGGCCCAGAACTTGATGCCTCCGGTACAGCCGCAGCCCTTCCGCCGCCGCTCCCAGTCGCCGGTGTTGTTGCCCGTGATCTCGTTGTCCTCGACCACCAGGTCGCGGATACGGCCGCCGGACTTGTAGGCGTTCATGCCGTACTGGCCGTTGTCGCGCAGACAGTTGGCGCGGACCCGCTGGCGGGCACCGGCCATCAGCCCGGCACCGGAGTTGTGCTGGATCGTCGCGTGCTCGATCACCCAGCCGTCGGCCGAGTCATGGTTGACCACGCCCTCGTTCAGCGGCGCGACGAAACCCTGCACGGTCAGGTGGCGGATGGTGACGTTGCGGGCGGTACCGCCGAACGCGTACTGGTTCTTCTTCCGGCCGTCGAGCACCGCGCCCGGCGCACCGAGGTAGCGGTTCCCCTTCTTGGGGATGACCTGGGCATAGCGGTCCGGGTCGAGCCGGTGCTTGCCCGGCCGGAGCCAGAACGTGGTGTGCGGCGGACTGCTCTTGGTCTTCGCGGCCAGGTCACCGACCACCGCGGGGTCGACCGTCACCGCGCCCGCCGGCGCCTTCGCCGGCCCGGCCGCGGGCTTGGCGCACACCCGGGCCACGGGCGTGGCCGGCGCCCCGGATCCGGACGGCGCACCGGCCGCCTCCGCCGGGGCGTCCGGCGTGCTCGTACAGCCGGCCGCCGCCAGCAGGGCCAGCACCGCCACCGGCAACGACCGGTTTCGCCACTTCATTTCACGCGCCCCTCAACCGCCGAACCTGAGCACGGTGGTGAAGCCCTCCGCGCCATTGGCGAAGCCGGAGCCGACCAGCGTGGTGGTGGGTTCCTTGCGCCCGAAGCCGGCGGAGTACCAGCCCAGCGGCGGCGCGGTCTCGCCGCGGTGCGCCCGCCAGTTCAGCTCGCCGGGCAGTTCCAGCTCCGCGGAGCGGTCCTCGCCGTCCAGGGTCCAGGTGAGCACTGCTCGGTCGCCCGTCAGGTGCGCGGTGATCGCGGGGCCGAGGTGGAACGCCAGACGTACGTCGCGGCCCGGGCCTCGCACCTCGTCGACGATCCTCAACTCCCGCGTCGGGGCGATAAGTTCGACCCGGCGTCGGTGTACGGCGCCCTGGTAGCCGTCGTGCTCGGCAGACCAACGGGCCGCACCCGCCTCCAGGACGCGGCTGCGGGCATGCCGGGTCCACAGGAACGGGCCGCCGGAGACGGACTGGTCGGCGCCGTTCAGCTCCAGGGTGTTGTGGCCGAGGGTGGACCGGAAGTACTGCCGCCACTCGGGCTGCCCGTGGTAGCAGTACGTCCCCGGGTCGGCGAGCACGTCGACCCCGTCGTGCCGGACTTCCACGGACAGCGCGTCCGCGTGAGCGTGCGCGGCGATGGACAGGAAGCCGTGCGGACCACCGTCGCAGCGGGCCCAGATCTCCCCCGTTTCTCCCGGAGCGCGCAGGATGGTGAGCCCCGCGTCGGCGAAGTGCGCGGGTCGGCGTGCCGGGCGGGTCACGGTCGGTTCAGTGGGCTTGATGAGCGCGGCGAGCAGCGAAGTGCGCACGTCGGTGCCGGTCACCGCCGGCCACCAGGCGAGCCGGCCGAACACGGCGTCCCCGGTGGCCAGCAGCGAGGCCCAGCGGTCGGTGCCCGCGCCGTCCACGACCAGACCGTGCCCGTCGTCCGCGTCCCCCTGGCGCGGCGGCCGCAACCGGCTGTCCACGACGGCCGCGAGCGCGTCGGTCATCCGCAGCAGTACCAGCCGGACCGACGCGGGGACCGGCACACCGGCGGCATCCGCCTCGGCCACCGCGGCCAGGCCGAGCTCCAGCACCAGTCCGTGGTACTCGGTGGCCAGCTCGCGGTTGAGGCCGGAGCCGAAGGTGTTGCCGCGCAGGTGCCGCTCCAGCGACCGCAGCGCGCCGGCCCGCCAGCGCGCCGACGCGGGGAACCAGTCGAACGCACAGGCCGCGGCGAACTGCCCGGCGGCCTCGGCGATGACGTGGTTGTTCGCCGAGGATCCCCGGCTGGGGAAGGCGGCCAGCCAGCGCTGGTGGTGCCAGATCTGGTGCAGGGCCACCGGGTTGTGCTCGAACAGCCCGGCCGCGCCGGGCCAGCCGTCGAGCAGCCGGCGGATCCACACCCAGGACAGCAGCCGGATGCCCAGCTCGATGCCGCTGATCCAGTGCACGCCGCGCAGCGGTGGGTTGGCCGCCCACCACGACCGCAGGTGCGCGGCCACGCGCTCGGCATACCGCTCGTTCCCGGTGATCGCGTAGGCGGCGGCGAGCACGGTGAGGTACTGATGCCGGGACAGCTCCCAGATCTGCTTGATGTCCCCGACCGCGTCCTCGTCCCGGTACGGCACGTCGAAGGCGTAGCCCCACGGAGCCCTGCGCCCGGTCTTCGGGTCGCTCCACCAGTCCGGGTCGGTCAGGTCGTCGCGGACCACTCCGAAGTACTGGGCGTGCCCGTACATCAGCCGGTCCGCCTCGGCGAGGAGACGTTTCGTGGCGTCCGGAGGTATGGCGGTGATCGCACCGGCGGGCAGGACCGCGGTGAACCGGGCGCCGGTGACGCTCGGGCAGTCCGGGCGTGCCGACCGCCACCGCCGCCTGCGCACCGCGTCGCCCACCCGGCCGGCGACTTCCTGCGGCCCCATCCTGGATAACCGCCGCAGGTACCAGCCCACGCTCATCGTCATCGCGCTCGCTCCAGCGTCACCGGCGCACCACTGGCCAGACCGGTCTGCACGGCGAGGGTGGCCGCGGTGGTGGCGACCAGCGACTCCAGCGGCACCGGCATCGGCCCGCCGGTCCGCACGGCCTTGATGAACGCGGCCAGCTCGGCGTTCTGGCCCTTGTCCCGGGCCTTGGGCAGCCGCGAGCTGACCCACCGCTTACGGCCGTACACCGAGGCACGGACGAAGTCGTCCAGCCGCAGCACCTTGCCGTCCGCGACCATGTCGAGGGTCTCCTTGGGGAAGCCGGGCGCGCCGGTGGTGACGTAGCTGAGGGTGGCGGTGGACCCGTCCGGGTAGCGGAGTACGACCTGAAGGTCCTCGTTGCCGGGTGCGGCGACCGCGTACACCGAGACCGGGTCTGCGCCGAGCAGCCAGCTCGCCGTGTCGATGAAGTGTCCGCCCTCGCCGGCGAACCGCGAGCCCTCGGTGCCCTGCTGGAGGTACCAGCTGCCGTGCTGCAGCTGGCCCGCATTGACCAGGTAGCGCAGGCTCGCCGGGCCGGTCCGGGCGCCGAACCGCTGCTTCGCCTCCTGGAGCAGCGGCGCGAAGCGGCGGTTGAAGCCCACCTGGAGCCGGTCGTTGCCGGACTCCTCCACCGCCGCGAGCACCCCGGCCAGCTCGTCCTCGGTGAGGGCGAGGGGCTTCTCCACGAACACGGCCTTGCCGGCCAGCAGTGCTCTTCGGGTCAGTTCGGCGTGCGAGCTGTGCCGGGTGACGACGAACACCGCGTCGATGGTCTTGTCTCCGAGCACGGCGTCGAGGTCGGTGGTCGCCTGGGCGAAGCCGAACTTCCGCTGCGCGTTGGCCGCGGACAGCGCCGTCGTGGTGACAACGGTCCACAGCGCGACGCCATCGCGCTGTGCCAGGTGCGGCAGCAGCATCGACGACGCGTAGTTTCCCGCGCCGACGAAAGCGAGGCGCACCGGCGACTTGACGGAGCGGACCGGAGTGGACGCTCGCACGTGCACCGAGGGCACGGCCACCGCCGGAGCCTCGGCTTCCACCGGCTGATCGGGGTACCGGAACAGCACCGCCACGGCCTTGAGGTCGCCGTCCTTCAGGCGCTGGTACGTCTCGACGGCGTCGTCGAAGTCGGCGATGTGGGAGATCAAGGGCTCCACGTCGACGCTGCCGCGGGCGACGAGATCGAGGAAGCACGCCAGGTTGCGGCGCTCGGTCCAGCGCACGTAGCCGATCGGGTAGTCCCGGCCCTCCAGCTCGTACGACGGGTCGTAGCGCCCGGGGCCGTACGACCGGGAGAACCGGACGTCGAGCTCCTTCTCGTAGTACGCGTTCCACGGCAGGTCCAGGCGGCACTTGCCGATGTCGACGA
This sequence comes from Streptomyces purpurogeneiscleroticus, assembly GCF_020024005.1. Taxonomy (NCBI): domain Bacteria; kingdom Bacillati; phylum Actinomycetota; class Actinomycetes; order Kitasatosporales; family Streptomycetaceae; genus Streptomyces; species Streptomyces purpurogeneiscleroticus. The sequence goes on along the minus strand of NZ_NHSG01000310.1, from coordinate 9,713 downwards.
CCCGGCCGCGGTCCCGGCTCAGGCGGGCGGCCAGCTCGACGGGCTGGTTGCTGCCGCCGCCGGCGGCCAGGTACACCTGGTCCACGCCGTGCCCGCCGGTGAGTTCGGCGACGGCGGTCTCCACGACAGCGGACGCGGGATCGCCGCAGGCCGCGGCGCCCAGGCGCTCGGCGAGCTCGCAGCGCGCCGGGTCGGGGTCGGCGCCGACGACGCGTACTCCCGAGGCGGCTAGGAGCTGCACCACCAGCTGCCCGATCAGCCCGAGGCCGATGACCAGCGCCACGTCGCCGAGCTGCGGCTCGCCTTGGCGGACGCCCTGCATCGCGATCGACCCGACGGTGCCGAAGGCCGCGTGCCGGGGCGCGAGGCCGTCCGGCACCGGGGCGTAAAGGTTCTTCGGCACCCAGTTCAGCTCGGCGTGCAGCGCGTGCTCATTGCCGGCGCAGGCCACGAGATCGCCGACCTTCACGTCGTCGATCCCGGCGCCGACCTGCTCGACCACCCCGCACAGCGAGTAGCCCAGCGGCGTGTAGGAGTCCAGCTTGCCCATCACCTTGCGGTAGGTGGCGGGCACCCCGTTGGTGGCCACGCTCTGCATGACCTTGGCCACCTGGTCAGGGCGGGAGCGGGCCTTGCCCAGCATCGACATGCCGGCCTCGGACACCTTCATGAGCTCGGTGCCGGTGGATATCAGCGAGTACGCGGTCCGTACCAGCACCCCGCCCGGTTTGCACCCCGGCACCGGCACGTCGAGCAGCGCCAGCTCGCCGCTCTTGTAGTTCTGCACTACCTGTTTCACCCGTTCTCCCCAGAAGTCGCGCCCCGGTACCAGTACTCGAGGGTCAGCACATGCCACAGATGCTTGGAGAAGTCCCGCTGCCCGGCGGCGTCCTCGGCGACCATGCGCGCCAGCGCGTCGCGGCGCAGGATCCCGGAATTGACGAGCACGCCGTCGTGCACCACCTCGCGCACCAGCGGTGCCAGGTCCCGGCTCATCCAGGCCCGCAGCGGGGCGCTGAACAGGCCCTTGGGCCGGTACACGATCTCCCGGGGCAGGATCGAGGTGGCCGCCTCCTTGAGGACGGCCTTGCCCTGCCGTCCGACGATCTTGCGATCGCCGGGCACGGCGAACGCCGCCCTGACCACCTCGACGTCCACGTACGGCACGCGTACCTCGGTCGACGCGGCCATGCTCGACCGGTCCGTGTACGCGAGGTTCAGCCCCGGCAGGAACATCCGGGCGTCGGCCAGGCACATGCGGTTGACGAAGTCGTCGAGGCCGTTGTCCTGGTAGACGTCCGCATGCTCGGTCAGCACGTCGTCGACCGTCCCGGCCAGGTCCGGATCGACCAGGGCGAGCAGCTCGTCCTGGTCGTACATGGTGTAGCTGCGCCGGAACGCGGTCTCCTCCGGGAGATCGGCGAAGGAGAGGAACCGCTTGGCGAAGCGCACCGACCGGTACCCCCGGCGGGCCGTGGCGACCGGCAGCCGGTCCACGGCCCCGGACAGGCCGCGCCGCAGAGGCCGAGGAACGCGCTGGTAGCGCAGCGCGAGCAGGTTGGCCAGGTGCTTGCGGTACCCGGCGAACAGCTCGTCGGCGCCCATCCCCGAGAGCATCACCTTGACCCCGGCCTCCCGGGCGGCCGAGCAGATCAGGAACGTGTTGATCGCGGCGGGGTCGCCGATCGGCTCGTCCAGGTGGTACGTCATCCGCGGCAGCAGGTCGAGCACGTTCGGGGCGATCTCGATCTCGTGCAGGTCGACGCCGAACCGCTCGGCCACCTGCCGGGCATAGCGCAGGTCGTCCGGCATCGCCTCGAACCTGGCGTCCTCGGCGCGGAACCCGATCGTGTAAGCGGAGATGCCGGGCTGGTGGCGGGCCGCCAGTGCGGTCAGCCAGCTGGAGTCGAGACCGCCGGAGAGGAAGGTCGCCACGGGGACGTCGGAGAGCAGGTGGCGCCGGGTCGACTCCTCGACGATGGCGGCCAGGTCCGGCTGCTTGCCGGAGCGGGCCCGCTCCCGGCCCTCCGCGGCGACGTCCTTCAGGTTCCAGAACCGGCCGCTCTCCACCCGGCCGTCGGGGCGTACCTTCAGCCAGCTCCCCGGCGGCAGCTTCTCCGCCTCGCGGAACGCGCACCGCGAGTCCGGCACCCAGTAGTACAGCAGCGAGGCCACCAGCGCCGCATGGTCCACCTCCAGCGACCCGCCGGTGGCGGCGGCCAGCGCCTTGAGCTCGGAGGCGAACACCAGACCCCCGCCGCGCCGGAGGAGGAACAGCGGCTTGATTCCCAACTGGTCGCGGGCCAGCACCAGTTCACCGGTGCGCTCGTCGAAGATGCCGAACGCGAACATGCCGCGCAGCCGGTGCAGGCAGTCCGTGCCCCAGCGCCGCCATGCCTCCAGCAGCACCTCGGTGTCTGAGGTGCCGCGGAAGCGCACCCCGGCGGCCGCCAGTTCGGCACGGAGCTCGGGCGCGTTGTACAGCTCGCCGTTGTAGGTCAGGGCGAGGCCGTCCGAGACCATCGGCTGGGCGCCGGTCCCGGACAGGTCGATGATGGCCAGCCGGCGGTGCCCGAGGTGTACTTCGCCGTCACCGGCGGGGTGGCTGTACCGGCCCGCCCCGTCCGGGCCGCGGTGGGCGAGGGTGTCGGTGAGCCGGTCGGTCACGACTTTCCCGTCCGGCCATCGATACGTTCCTGCGATGCCACACATGTCCTACCGCGCCTCCTGGTCGTTGTCCGGGACTCGTGCGGCGTGCTTCGGCCGCCGGACCGTCCCGTTCTGCCGGGCCAGCAGCTCGCTCTGGCCCCGCAGCGCGATGTGCAGCCCGTCCCACAGCGTGCCGTCGGTCCGGTCCCGCGGATCGGGGTCGATCAGCACCACGCCGATCACCGGAATGCGCTGGTCCGCGAGCTGCCGGGCCACGGTGTGCAGCCATGCGGCGCTGCCGTGCCCGGCCCGCACGACGAGCACGGTCCGGGTGCCGAGGTACGGGAGGTCGGTCCACGCGGTGCCGGGCGCCACCGAGCCGACGCCGACCACCGGCCCCTCGGCGCCCAGTGCCCCGGTGAGGTCCGTGGCGATCGCACTCGTGCTGCGCGCACAGCCCAGTTCCAGCAGCGACACCGGTTCCGCGGAGCCGCGAACGGTGCGAACCAGCGTCGTGGTGAGGCGTTCGCGTGCCGCCCTGGTCCGTCGGCGCTGCCACCGCCCGCCCGAGCGGCGGGGCAGCTCCGCGATGACCGAGGCGCCCAGGTGCGCCGCGATGTCCCGGCGCAGCACGGGGCGGTCCGCCACCACCGCGCCGACCGCGGCCAGCGCGAGTCCGACGACGAGCCCGAGGACGAGTCCGATCGCGCCGTCGGTAGCGACGGCCCTGGGCAGGGAGTGCCGCACCGCGCGCGGGGCGTCCACGATCTGCGTGCCGGCGACGACCTTGGGCGTGCCGGTGCCCGCGTCCGCGGCGCGCTGGTCGAAATCGGCGATCCGCGAGTTGAGCTCGGCCCGGCGGGCGAAGAGCGACTCGTTGCTCGCCGACGCTTTCGGGTCGCTCTCCGGCGACCGGACCCCGATCGCCTTGTTGACCCGGGCGAGCTCGTCCCGCATGCGGTCACGCTGGTCGAGCAGGGCCTCGGCCTCGGCCTTCGCGGTTTCCCGCATCCGCCGCACATGGTCCGCGATGAACGCATCGGCCAGCGCCTCGGCCCGGGCCACCGCTTCCGCGTCGCTGTCACCCGTCACATCGATCTGCAGCAGGTTGTTGGTCAAGCCGGTACCCCGGTAGTCCTTCATGAAGTCTTCGGGCTTCTCGGGGGACTTGAGGGACCGCAGGGCCTTGCCGGCGATCCGCGAGGTCCCCAGCACCTCGACGTCGGTGCGGATGAGCGTCCCGGTGTCGTTCGGCTGGTCCTCCTTGTGCGCGACCAGCACCTTGGTCACCGCGGTCGGCGGTGGCGGCAGCAGAACCGCCACCGCCGCGCCGGCCAGCAGTCCGAGGAGCGTTAGTGCGCACCAGAGGCGGCGGCGCCTGCGCACCGCGACCACCAGCGCCTGCAGGTCGATGAGCGGAGCGGCGGCCGACGGCTCCGAAGTCGTACTCGTCGTCACACCGAACCTCCCGTCGCGTGGCCGCGCACCGTGAGCGCCGGAGTGGCGTTGTCCTGAGGATCGCCGGCGGACCGCGTCGCATCGGCCCGTACCGGGGCGGCGACGACGACGCCGACGACCTCGTGCCTGCCGTCCGCGCACGCCTCGGCGAGGCCGGCGAGCTCCTCCGCGGTCCAGCTGCCCGCACTGAGGACGACCAGGGCACCGGACTCGGTGTCGCGGTCCGGCACGATCGGCCGGTCCACCGACACCTCCACCACCCGGAGCACGGCGTCCCTCTCGGCCTCGGCGGCGAGCTGCCCGGCGGCCCGGAGGGCCATCTCATCGCCCTCCGGTACGACAACGAGCAGCCGCCGTGCGGCCGGCAGCCGGTCCCGGAGGCGAGCGCACACCCGCCGGCAGCGGATCCGCCTGCCGGCCTCGTCGTCGGACCACTGCGGGGCCGGTATGTCCCACCGGGTGTCGACGCCGAGGAGTCGGCGGATCGAAGCCCGCGGGCCACTGTCCTCCGGCCGCTGCGCACGCCGTTCGCCGAGTACGTCGACGGTGCCGAGGAGCGCCGAGCCCAGCGCCGCGGCGATCTCCGGCCCGGTGCGCAGTCGGCGATCCATCCGCGCGGCGACGAGGTGGCCGATGACCGCGAGCAGGAAGAACAGCAGCGCCCCGACGATGACGATCTGCGTCCTCGTCGGCGGTGCCGCACCCGTCGGCCGGGCCGCCGGCCCCATGACGACCATGCCGGCCTTGTCGGTCGCCGGGTCGGCCTCGTCCAGCTTCGTCATGGCCTCTTCCAGGGAGGTGCGCAGCTTTTCGAGCGAGGTGCGGGCCTGCACGCTCTCCACAGTCCGCCCCGGGGCGGCGGCATCGGCCAGGTCGGTGATGCGGCGGCTGGTCTCCAGCACCTTCTGCCGCAGCGCCTCGGTACCCGTGGCCGCGTCGGCGTCGGTGCCGCCGCCTGCGATCCGTGCGGCGAAGCCGACGAATTGCTGGGCCACCTGGTCGGAGAGCCGCTGCGCGCGCGCCGGGGTGTCGGCCGTGCCCGAGATGGTGATGATGTTCCCGTCGGCGGCCTTGGCGGTGACCTGCTCCCGCAGCTCGGGGCCGTTGACGCCCCTCCAGCCGAGCTCGGCGGCCACGAGGTCGACCACCGACGAGCTGGTCGCGATGTCCACCTGGGTCAGCAGCTCGCGCTCTTCCCACTGCCCCGGCAGCAGTACCGATGCCGACGCCGTGTAACGCGGCGGGAACAGCACCGAGATGCCGTACCCGACGAGCGCGCCCACCACCGTGAGGACGGCGAGCAGCCGCCAGCTCCGGCGGAGTATCCACCCGATGGTGACCAGGCGGATCGTGTCATCGTTCAACGCCGTGCTCTCCGCCCCGTCCGAACCGGGTGGTCCGCCGACACCGGAGCGTGGTCGCGGCACGCAGCGGCGTAGGCGGCGAGCAGTGACGCCTGCGAGTTCCGCCAGGAGAGCGGCCCGCTGATCCGCTCCTGGCCGATCCTGCCCATCCGGTCCCGCTGCTCCGGATCGTCCAGCAGCAGCGCGATGAGCTTGGCAAACTCGGCCTCGTCGTTGGCGGGCGCGTAGACGGCGGCCTCACCGGCGGAGACGCGCGCTTCCCGGAGGTCGAACGAGACGATCGGCCGGCCCATCGCCATGTACTCCAGGACCTTGTTCATGGTTGACACGTCGTTGAGCGGATTGCGCGGGTCGGGGGAAAGGCACACGTCCGCGGTGGACAGGTAGCGCACCAGGTCGGCGTCCGGAATGCGCCCGGTGAACTGCACCTGATCGGAGAGCCCGAGCTGCCGGGAGAGCTCCACCATCGCGTCGAAGGCGTCGCCGGCGCCGACGAACACCGCATGCCAGTCGGTACGCCCGAGTTCGTCGCGCAGCTTCGCGAGGGACCGCAAGGCGTAGTCGACGCCGTCCTGCGGGCCCATGACGCCGAGGTAGCACAGCAGATGGGGCTTGCCGCGCTTCAACTCCGGCTCGGGCGGGACCGGTTGGAACCGGTCGACGGCGGGCGCGCTGCGCACCACGAAGACATCCGCCGGCCGCTTGCCGCCACGGCGCAGCGCGACGTCCCGGTAACTCTCGTTCGTGGCCAGCACGATGTCCGCGGCCCGGTAGGTCCGCCGTTCCAGCGCGCATACGGCGCGGTAGAGCAGGTCCTTTCCGCGGCCGAACCGGGAGAGGTACAGCTCGGGCACCAGGTCGTGCTGGTCGAAGACGAAGCGCGCGCCGTGCCGCTTCAGCCACAGCGCGGGCAGGAACAGCAGGTCGGGCGGGTTGCAGGCGTGGACCACGTCGACGGGGCCGACCTTGCGGGCCAGCCGGAGCGTGTGCCACAGCGCCGATCCGTACTCCCGCAGGTAGCCGGCCGGCCCTCCGGTGGCCGCGCGCAACGGGTAGCGGTGGATCCGCACCCCGTCGATCACCGCCTCCGGCTCCGTGTCCCGCTTCTCCCCCCGCGGACAGATGACGTGCACGTCCCAGCCCACGTCGCGCAGCGTCTTGCACTCCTGCCACACCCGCCGGTCGAACGGCACCGACAGGTTCTCCACCAGGATCAGCGCGCGCCGCTGCGGCGCGTCGCCGGTGGTCGTGTTACCAAGCAAGGCCCATGTACCCCGGTTCGGTCCGGCGCGTCTCGGCGTCGGGAAGGCGGATGAGATCGACGATCGTCGTGCCGTCCCCGTGGGGCAGCGCCGACAGGACGGCCGGGTCCTTGGTCCCGACCAGGCACACCTCGGCGTGCTCGAGGACTTCGTCGACGGAGTCCGCGAGGAGCTGCGCGAGGTGCGGCAGCCGGTTCTCGATGTACTCGCGGTTCGCGCCGAGCAGCCGGGACAGGCTCACGTTGGCGTCGTAGATCTTCAGGTCGTAGCCCTTGCCGAAGAGCCGCTCGGCCAGCTCGACGAGCGGGCTCTCGCGGAGGTCGTCGGTGCCGGGTTTGAAGGAGAGTCCGAACAGGCCCACCCGCCGCTTCCCGGCGCGCTCGACCAGGTCCACCGCCCGTTGCAGATGGTCGGAGTTGGAGGCGAGCACATGGGACAGGATGGGCACCGAGACGTCGGCCCGCCGGGCCGCGTGGACCAGGCTGCGCAGGTCCTTGGGCAGGCAGGAGCCGCCGAAGGCGAAGCCGGGCCGCAGGTAGGCGGGGCTGATGTTCAGCTTGCGGTCGGCCAGGAACACGTCCATGACCTGGTGCGAGTCGACGCCGAGCGCCTGGCACACCGCGCCCAGCTCGTTGGCGAAGCCGATCTTGAGTCCGTGGAAGGAGTTGTCCGCGTACTTGATCGCCTCGGCCACCGGCACGGGTACCCGGAACACCTCGCCGGGCAAGCCCTCGTACAGGGCGAGCACCGCGTCGCCGCTCGCCGCGTCGAGTTCGCCGATGACGGTCTTGGGCGGGTCGAAGAAGTCCCGCACGCTGGTGCCCTCGCGCAGGAACTCCGGGTTGACGGCGACGCCCAGGTCCACCCCGGCGGTGCCGCCGACGGTCTTCTCCAGGATCGGCACGAGGAGGTTCAGGCAGGTGCCGGGGAGCATGGTGCTGCGGAACACGACGGTGTGCCGCCCGCCGCGCTCGGCGAGCGCGGCGCCGATCTCCTCGGTGACCCGCTCCAAGTAGGTGGTGCACAGGCTGCCGTTGGGCTCCGACGGGGTACCGACGCAGACCAGCGACACCTCGCTCTGCCTGATCGCCTCGCGGACGTCGCGGGTGGCGCGTAAGGCGCCGGTCCGCACGACGTCGGCGATGAGCTCGCCGATCCTTTCCTCGACCACGGGCGCCTTGCCGTCGTTGACCAGGTCGACCTTCACCTGGTTCACGTCGACGCCGACGACCTCGTGCCCCATGCTCGCCAGGCACGCGGCCGACACGCAGCCCACGTAGCCGAGCCCGAAGACGCTTACTCTCATGCCTCGTTCCTCCCCCTGGCAGGCCCCTGCGGCCTGCGGTCCCCCGAAGCAGGCCCCTGTGGCCTGCGGTCCCCCGAAGCAGGCCCCTGTGGCCTGCGGTCCGTGCGTCGGCCGGATGCCGGCTCCCCGCGCATCAGTAGGCCCCTTGTCCGTGGAGCACCGCACGCAGCGTCTTCCACAAGATCACTGTGTCCAGGGCGAGCGACCAGTCCTCCACGTACCGCAGGTCGAGGCGGACCGCCTCCTCCCACGGCAGGTCGCTGCGTCCGCTGATCTGCCACAGACCGGTGAGCCCGGGCTTGACCAGCAGCCGCCGCCGGATGTCCGGGTCGTACGCGGCACACTCCTCCGGCAGCGGAGGCCGCGGGCCGACGAGCGACATCGATCCGGTGAGCACGTTGAAGAGCTGCGGGAGCTCATCGATCGAGTACCGGCGCAGCACTGCTCCCACCCGGGTCACCCGCGGATCCCGGCGGAGCTTGAACAGCACCCCTGCGCCCTCGTTGCGGTCGGCCAGCTCGGCACGTGCCCCGTGCGCCCCGGCAACCATGGTGCGGAACTTGAGGATGGTGAACTCGCGGCCGTCCTTGCCGACCCTGCGCTGGCGGTAGAACGCGCCGCCCCGACTGTCCGCCAGCACGAGCAGCGCGACGAGCACCATCAGCGGCGCGAACAGCACCAGCAGGACCACCGCGCCCAGCCGGTCGACGACCTCTTTGATCGCGCGGCGCCCCCCGGTGAAGGTCGGCATGCTGACCCGCAGCAGCGGGATGCCGAGTACCGCGTCGACGTGCAGTCGCGGGCCGGCCACCTCCATGAGCACGGGGGCCACGACCATCTCGGCATCGCTGCCTTCGAGGTTCCAGGCCAGCCGCTGCAGCCGGTCCGGTGACCAGTGCGGGTCCGGTGTGACCGCGACGACCCGGTAGCCGTCGTGGCGTACGTGCTTGGCGACGTCCGCCAGTTCGCCGACGACCGGCACTCCGTCCACCAGTTGGTCACCGTCGGGCCCGAGACCGTCCGTCGTGCACACCGCGTCCACCCGCCAGCCGAGGTGCGGGAACTTGCGGGTCCGGGTGATCAGGTCGCGCACGGTGGCCGGGCTGCCGGCAGCGAGCACCGGTCTGAGGCACAGCCCTTGCTTCCGCTGTTTGTGCAGCCAGAGACGGAGCAGATACCGCTCGGTCATGGTGACGAGCGCGATCGCGGGGATCGCGACGAAGATCCAGAGCTTGATGTTGCGCGAGGTGAGGGCGATCCCGCCGAGCGCAAGTACGACGGTCGCCGTGAACAGTGAGCGTCCGAGCCGGCGGAATTCCTCGGCGCCCTGGCCGAGCACGGCCGGAGCCCACGACCGGCTCACCGCAAGCGCTCCCAGCACCAGCAGCTCGGTGCCGAAGGCCAGAATTCCCCACTTCTCGTGCCAGTTGGCCGCGTCCCGGACCCCGAAAAAGTTGCCGATTGCCGCCACCACCACGCCGGCGGCCACGGTGTCGCTGGTGATCACGGTACGGCGGTACCGCTGCTCCCAGTCGTTCACCGGCCGGCTGATCGCCCCGTTCGTCAGACGCCCGCGCGCCGACGGAGAAGGGTCGACTAATCCCCCCTGCCGCACAGAAACCCCCCGGTCCCCAGTGGTGCGTAGTCGAATAACACTGTTTCTCCCCCGCGGGA
>NZ_NHSG01000309.1:0-3516 GCF_020024005.1 Streptomyces purpurogeneiscleroticus | reverse complement strand
GCAGTGGCGGCGCGTACGGCGTGGTCGACGGGGTCGGGGCGGACGATGACGCCGGGGTTGAGGAGGTCGTCGGGGTCGAAGAGGGCCTTGACGCGCTCGAAGAGCGCGAGGGCCGCCGGTGAGTACATCAGCGGCAGGAGTTCGCCGCGGGCGCGGCCGTCGCCGTGTTCGCCGGAGAGGGAGCCGCCGTGCCGGGCGACGAGGCGGGCGGCCGCGAAGAGGAAGTCGCGCATGGCCTGGGTGCCGCCGGGGGCGTCGAGCGGGAAGTCGATGCGGAGGTGGAGGCAGCCGTCGCCGAAGTGGCCGTAGGGGATGCCGGTGAGGTGGTGGTCGGCGAGGAGTTGCTCGAACTCGCGCAGGTACGAGCCCAGTTGGTCGGGCGGTACGGCGGCGTCCTCCCAGCCGGCGTGGGCCGGTGCGCCGTCGGGGGTGCGGGCGGCGAGGCCGGCGCCGTCCTCGCGGATGCGCCAGAGCGCTGCGGCCTCGGCGGGGTCGGTGACGGTACGGGAGTCCAGTGCGTCGGCGTCCCGTACGAGCCGGGCCGCGGCGTCCACCAGGTACGGCACGCTCTCGCCGACGAGTTCCACGAGGAGCCAGCCCTCGCCGCGCGGGAGGGCGGGGAGGGCCGCGCGGCCCCTGCGGGCGGTGACCGTGCGGACGATGCGGGCGTCGAGGCCCTCGCAGGCGACCGGTGTGTGCTTCAGGAGCGCCGGTACGGCGTCGGCGGCGTCCGCCATCGTGGGGTAGCCGAGGACGGCGAGGACGCGGTGCGGGGCGTCGCGGACGAGGCGGAGCCGGGCGCTCAGGGTGAGCGCGAGGGTGCCTTCGCTGCCGGCCAGCGCCCGGGCCACGTCGAAGCCGCGCTCGGGCAGGAGGTGTTCCAGGGAGTATCCGGAGACCTGGCGGGGGAAGCGGCCCAGTTCGGTGCGGAGGACGGCGAGTTCCTCGTGGACGGTGCGCCGGAGGGCGGTCAGCAGGGGTGAGTCGGGTGGCTCCGCTCCGAGGCGCAGCCGCTCCCCCGAGCCCGTGAGGACATCGAGGCCGAGGACGTTGTCGCTGGTCCGGCCGTATCCGAGGGCCCGTGATCCGCAGGCGTTGTTGCCGATCATGCCGCCGAGGGTGGCGCGGTTGTGGGTGGAGGGGTCGGGGCCGAAGCGCAGGCCGTGGGGCGCGGCGGCGCGTTGCAGGTCGGCCAGGACGACGCCGGGTTCGACCAGGGCGGTACCGGCCTCGGGGTCGATCTCCAGAATGCGGTCGAGGTGGCGGCTCGCGTCGATGACGACGCCCGGGCCGACCGCGTTCCCGGCGATGGACGTGCCCGCGCCGCGCATCGTGACCGGCACCCGGTGCTCGGCGCACACCTCGCGTACGGCGGCGATCTCGTCCGTGTGCCGCGGGGTGACCACGGCCAGTGGGGCGATGCGGTACAGGGAGGCGTCGGAGGCGTACAGGGAGCGGGCGAGGTCCGAGGCGTCGGCTCCGGTCACGCCGGCGCGGCGGAGCGCGGCGGCAAGCTCCGCGCCGGCCTCGCTACGGGGCCGTGGCCTGGACGGCATGGCACTCCTTTTCCGAGGTGGACGGTTGGGCGCGGCGCCGCCTCCGCAGGGCGATGAGGACGACGCAGAGCAGGCTGAGGGCGGACATCGCGACGATGTAGGTGACCATCAGCCAGGGGCTGCCGCCGCCCGCCTGGAGCAGCGCGGTGAGGATCAGCGGGGTGCAGCCGCTCGCGAGGACACCGGAGACCTGGTAGACGAAGGAGACGCCGCTGTAGCGGACGTTGGCGGGGAACAGGTCGGCGTACAGGGCGGCCTGGGGCCCGTACATCGCTCCGTAGAAGAGGCCGAGGGTGACGACCAGGGTGCCGCCGATGACGAGGACGGAGCCGGTGTCGAAGAGCGCGAAGGCGGGGACGGCGGAGACGCCGAAGAGGGCGGCGCCCAGGCCGAAGGTGCGCAGCAGGCCGAAGCGGTCACCGAGGGCGCCCCACAACGGGATCATCGGCACGCAGACCGCGGCGGCGGCCATGACGCCGATGAGGGCGTGGGTGCGGGGCACGTGCAGTTCGGTGGTGGTGTATGCGATGGCGAAGACGCCCCAGGTGTTGAAGGCGATGCCCTCGGCCATGCGGGTGCCCATGCCCAGCAGCAGGTTGACCTTGGAGGTGCGGAGCAGTTCGACGAGGGGGATGCGGGCCCGGGTGTGCTGGTCGCGTACGGAGCGGAAGGCGGGCGTCTCGTACACCTGGAGGCGGATGTAGAGGCCGATGAGGACGAGGACGGCGCTGAGCAGGAAGGCGATGCGCCAGCCCCAGCTGAGGAACTGCTCGCTGTCCAGGACGGAGGAGAGCAGCGCGAAGACGCCGGTGCCGAGCATGAGGCCGGCGGGGACGCCGATCTGGGGCCAGCTGCCGTAGTAGCCCTTGCGGCCTTCCGGGGCGTGTTCGACGGACATGAGGACCGCGCCGCCCCATTCGCCGCCGATGCCGATGCCCTGGAGGATGCGGAGCAGGACGAGCAGGACCGGGGCCCAGACGCCGATGGCGTCGTAGGTGGGCAGGACGCCGATGAGGCAGGTGCCGGCGCCCATGATGAACATGGTGGTGACCAGGGCGGTCTTGCGCCCTACGCGGTCGCCGAAGTGGCCGAAGACGATGCCGCCGAGGGGGCGGGCCACAAAGCCGATCGCGAACGTTGCGAACGCGATGAGAGTGCCGACGAGGCTGTCGAATTCCGGGAAGAAGAGCTTGTCGAAGACGATGCCGGCGGCGGTGCCGTAGAGGAAGAAGTCGTACCACTCGATGGTGGTGCCGATGGCACCGGCGAGGGCGATCTTCCCGATGGGACTGGCCTGTTGCTCCTGTGTCTGCTGTTTTCTCTGTTGCACGGCTGCGCTCCCTTCACCAGTTGCGGAGCGACTCGTGGAAGATCCGGCCGGCCGCGTCGGTGGTGAGCGGGCGCGGTACGACGGAGAGCTGGCGCGACTGCTTCATCGTGCCGGCTACCAGGGTGTCCAGGTCGGACTCGGTGTAGCCGAAGGCGGCGATGCCGTTGGGCATGCCGATGTCGCGCAGGAGTTCGCGCAGTACGCGGGGCAGCGCCTCGGCGCCCTCGTCGGGGTCGACGGGCCGGCCGCCGATCAATTCCGCGGCGCGCAGGTGGCGTTGCGGGTCCGCCGGGTACGTGAAGCGGAAGGCGGCCATGGCGGTGGACGCGACGGCCTGGCCGTGCGGGACCATCGGCATCTCCGGGTAGCCCTCGGCGCGGTAGTTCTCGACGGCGCCGGCGATGGGGTACGCGTTGGCGTGCGGGATGTGTGTACCGGCGTTGCCGAAGCCCATGCCGGTGACGGCGGAGGCGTACGCCATGCCGTACCGCGCGGACAGGTCGTTGCCGTTCATGACCGCCCGGCGCAGATGCTTGCCGACCAGCTCCATGGCCTTCTCGCACCACACGTCGCTGATGGGGTTGGCGCCGCAGAACGCGGCGCGGGCGGCGGCGTCGGGGAAGGCGGGGC
>NZ_NHSG01000308.1:0-10471 GCF_020024005.1 Streptomyces purpurogeneiscleroticus | reverse complement strand
GCCCAGGTCGTCCGGTACGCCCGCGATCTCGGCGCGCTGCGCGCCGAGCGCGCCGAGATCGCGGGCGTACCGGACGACCTGGGCGAGGAGGAAGCCCCACCGGAGTCCTCGCTGCCCACCCTGCGCGAGGCGTACCGTGCGGCGTCCCAGCTGTACGAGAAGGTCGGCGTCGGCGCCGACCTGCGTGCCGAGCAGGCCCGTGCCGAGGGCGACGAGAGCAACGCCCGCAACGAATTGGACCGGCTCACCAACAAGGTCCGCACCCGCGCCGAGCAGCTGCTGCAGAGCCCGGACGCGGCCGACGGCCCGTCCCGGCAGGCCGCCGCGGCCCGCGCCGAGGAGCTGGTCGCCATGCTGGAGTCGCGGGCCTCCGCGGCCAGTGAGCAGCTGGGCCGGCTGCGCGGCGAGACGGAGCGGCTGGCGCCGCCCGAGGGCGTCGAGGCGCACACCGAGCTGCCCGAGGAGCTGGTCCCGGCCGACGCCGAGCGCGCCAAGGAGCTGCTCCGCAGCGCCAATACCGAACTGGCCACCGCCACCGACGCGCTGGAGACCGCCCGCGCCACCCACGCCGAGCTGCTGCGCGGCCACCGCGCCGCCGAGGACGCGGCCGGCGGGTTCGACGAGACCGCCGCGATGCTGCGCGACATCCTCCGCGACAACGGCCCCGAGGAGGACCAGGAAGCGCCCGAGCCGTACCGCGGCCGCCTGGAGGAGGCCCGGCAGGCCGCCGCCGAGGCCCGCCGCTCGCTGCGCGGCTGCGCGAGCGATCTGTCGGCGGCCGATTCGGCGGTCCGCGAGGCGAGCGACATCCTCGTACGGCACGCCAACTCCACCAAGTACGAAGCGGTGAAGACCCCGGCGCGGCAGCAGATCCGCGAGCTGCCCGCGTCCGCGCTGCCCGACCACGCGGCGAAGTGGGCGGAAGCCTTCGCGCCCCGGCTGCGGGTGCTCACCGACGAGCTGGCGCAGCTGGAGCGCAACCGCGACAGCATCGTCGACCGGCTGCGCGGCCTCGTGGAATCGTCCCTGGCCACGCTGCGTTCGGCGCAGCGGCTGTCCCGGCTGCCCGAGGGGCTGGGGGAGTGGTCGGGCCAGGAGTTCCTGCGCATCCGCTTCGACGACCCGGACCAGGCCACGCTCACCGAGCGGCTCGGCGAGGTCATCGACGAGGCGACCCGCGCGGCCGTCAAGCGCAACAGCGACCTGCGCCGGGACGGCATGTCCCTGCTGCTGCGCGGGGTCGCGGCTGGGCTCCAGCCGCGCGGCGTGGCCGTGGAGATCCTCAAGCCGGACGCGGTACTGCGCGCCGAGCGCGTCCCCGTCGGGCAGATGGGCGACGTCTTCTCCGGCGGCCAGCTGCTCACGGCGGCCATCGCGCTGTACTGCACGATGGCGGCGCTGCGCAGCAACGACCGCGGCCGCGACAAGCAGCGGCACGCCGGCACGCTGTTCCTGGACAACCCCATCGGCCGCGCCAACGCCACGTACCTCCTGGAGCTCCAGCGGGCCGTCGCCGACGCGCTCGGCGTCCAGCTGCTCTACACCACCGGCCTGTTCGACACCACGGCCCTCGCCGAGTTCCCGCTGGTCATCCGCCTGCGCAACGACGCGGACCTGCGCGCGGGCCTGAAGTACATCAGCGTCGAGGAACACCTCCGCCCCGGCCTCCCGCAGCAGCGCTCCGACTCGGAGCCGATCCACGGCGAAATCACGGCGACCCGGATGTTCAAGCGACCGGAGGAACAGGAGGCCCCACGCGTGCCGCAGGCCGACCGGGCCCCGGAGAAGGAACCGGCCGCGTCTGCCGCGCCGGACGACCCCGCGCCGGAGCGGTAGTCGGCATCCGCGCCGCCGCCCCGCGGAGAGCCGCCGTCATAGGTCTTTCGGCAGTACCGGACGGCCCGCGGTCCTTCGTAGGGTGGCGCCGTGCGACGACCGATCACCGAGGCGGGGGCCGTGACGACGGAAGACAGCAGTACGGCCGGTGTGCGGCGGTTCCTCGAACCGGGGAGCCTGCTGCTGACCGGCGCCGCGGTCGCGGGCGGCCTGAGCCTGGCGCTCCCGTGGTGCCTCCTGCCGACCGCGGTCTGTGCCTTCCTGGCGGGGCGGCGCCGCGGGCGGACCCGTGCCGTGGCGATGGCCCTGATCGCCGCGCTCGCGGCCGGCGTGCTCGCGGTGTCCGTGGTGCCCACGTGGATCACGTGGGGGAGCCGGTTCGTGGCGGTGCTGGCCGGTGCCGTCATGCTGCCCTGGTTCGTCGGCCGGTTCCGGCGCCAGTACCGGGATCTCGTCCGGGCCGGCTGGGAACGCGCCGAGCGGCTGGAGCGCGAGCAGCGGCTGATCGCCGAACAGGCCAGGCTGCGCGAACGGGCCCGCATCGCCCAGGACATGCACGACGTCCTCGGCCACGACCTCAGCCTGATCGCCCTGTCGGCCGGGGCGCTGAAGCTCGCGCCGGGCCTGTCGGACACGCACCGGGCGACCGCCCAGGACATCAGGGCCCGGGCGGCGGCAGCGGTGGAACGGCTCGGCGAGGTCATCGGCGTGCTGCGGCAGGACACGGAGGAGGCGCCGGCGCGGCCGGCCGACGCGGGCGTCGCGGACCTGGTCGACGCGGCGTCCGCCGCGGGGCTCGCGGTCGAGCTGCACATCGAAGGCGCGGCGGATGGCCTGCCCTTGATGGCCGAGCGCGCGGTCCACCGCGTCGTACAGGAAGCGCTGACCAACGTCGCCAAGCACGCACCGGGTTCGCGGGCGGCCGTCCGCCTCCGGCACACGGCCGGGGAGACGGAGGTGCGGGTGGAGAACGGACCGCTGCCGGCCGCCGTACCGGCCCGACGCGGCGCGGGCTACGGCCTGACGGGCCTGGACGAGCGCGTCACGCTGTCAGGCGGAACGTTCACTTACGGACCCACGGAGGAAGGTTTCGCCGTCCTCGCCACGTTCCCGCACACCGCTCCGGCCCGGTCGGCCCGGTCCGGCAGCACGGCGCCGCGTACGCCGGCCGGTGCCCTCCCCGCCGAACAGCGGCGCGCGCACCGCCGGCTCGGCCGCACGCTGGCCGCCGCGCTGCTGCTTCCGCTGGTCACGGCGGCGCTGCTGAGCGGCTCACTGCGGGTGTGGGAGGCGGTGTCGGCGAGCGGGACGGTGCTGGCCGCCGAGGACTACGCCCGGCTGCGGATCGGACAGGACCGGGCCGAGGTGGCGCGGTACCTGCCGGGCCGTCAGACGGTGCACCGCCCCACGGCGGCCGAGCCGAAGGGCCGGGGCACGGCGTGCGAGTATTACGCGATGACCGCCGATCCCTTCGACGACCGGTCGGGAGACGTCTACCGACTGTGCTTCCGCGCGCACGAGCTGGTCTCCGCCGACGTCTTCACCGGTACGGACGTCCGATGATCCGCGCCCTCGTCGCCGACGACGAGCCGATGATCCGCGCGGGGGTCCGTGCCGTGCTCGCCGGCGATCCGGAGATCGCGGTCGTCGCCGAGGCCGCCGACGGACGCCAGGCGGTGGACCTGGTCCAGCGCCACCGCCCCGACGTGGCCGTGCTCGACATCCGTATGCCGGGCCTGGGCGGCATCGAGGCGGCGGCGGAGATCCGCCGGACGGCACCGGCCACGGGCGTCGTCATGCTGACGACCTTCGGCGAGGACGAGTACATCCTGAGGGCACTGAGCGGCGGCGCCGCGGGCTTCCTCATCAAGTCCGGGGAGCCCGAGGAACTGATCGCGGGGATCCGCGCGGTGGCCGACGGCGCCGCCTACCTGTCACCAAAGGTCGCGGCGCGGGTCGTGGCCCATCTCGCGGCCGGTGGCGCGGGGGCCGCGGCCGGCCGCCGGGCCGCCGCCCGGGAGCGGACCGACGCGCTCACCGCCCGGGAACGGGACGTGCTGGCGTTCCTCGGCAGCGGACTGTCCAACGGACAGATCGCCCGCCGGCTGCACCTCGCGGAGGGCACCGTCAAGGCCCACGTCAGCTCCATTCTGTCCCGCCTGGGCGTCGACAACCGGGCGGCCGCGGCCGTCGTGGCCCACGAGGCCGGGATCGCCCTGCCGCCGGCGTCCGCTGAGTAGCGAGGCCGCCCGCACCGCCGGTGCCATGAGAAGCAGCAGCACGATGGCCACGACCGTGGCGCCGAGGAGCGCGCCCGCGAGTACGTCGTGCGGATAGTGCACTCCGACGGCCACTCGGAGCAGCGCCGCCAGCCCGGCCAGGGGCAGCGTCACCGCGGCGAGCCGGGGCCGCAGCACGGCCAGCCCGACCGCCAGCCCGGCGGCGAGGGTGGCGTGGTTGCTCGGGAAGGACCAGTCGCCGGCCTCGGGGCACTGGGCGAGTGCCAGGGCACCCCGTACCGCGCGGCACGGCCGCTCCTCGTCCACCACCAGTTTCAGCGCTTCACTGACCGCGTAGGCGGCCACGGTGGCGATCCCCGTCAGGACGGTACCGGCGACGCCACGGGCGTCCCGGCGCCGGACGGCGGTCCACCACGTCCACACGAGCAGCAGGCCGAGTACGACGAGGGTGCCCTCGGTGGCCGTTTCCAGGACCGGGCCCACCCAGGAGGGCGCCTCCGCCACGGTGTCCGTCAGCGAGCGGTACGCCGATGCCGAGGTGCCGCCGGTGACCTGTACGGGGCCGGGCTCGCCCAGCCCGCCGGGCGAGAGCGCGGCCACGGCGGCTGCCCCGGCACCGGCTGCCGCGGACGAGCCCAGCAAGCGGCGCCGGAAGGGGAAGTGCAGAACGTTTTCCATGGCGACCGACCGTAGGGAGGACGGCGGCCGGGGGCCCGGGCCGAACGGCCGGGGCGCGGTAGGACGTTCGTCAGGGTTGACAGCGGGCATCCGGGCCGTGGGGCCAACGAGTCGTTCCCTTGCACACTCTGAGTACCTGACGGGAAATCAAGATCTTCCATCAGGGGGCGGGGCGGGCGGCAGACCCGTCCCGCATGGACCGGCGGCCCGGCCGCCGCGGGAGGGACCACATGTGACGGTGCCGCTTGCCCAAGTCAGCGCAAGGCCCTGCTCGGGGAGACCCCCGATCCGGGCCCCGTCAACCGTGTGCACCACATAGCCGGGACCGCCTCGACCTTCGCCGGCCGCCCCCTGATCGTCGGGCCCGCCGTCACCTGGACGCTGCGCATGTCCTGGGAGGGCGACAGCCCCGTGGACCGCGAGCAGCCGCCCGGCCTCGCCTTCCACGTACTGGGCGGCGACCGGCGCCTGACCACCCACTACCGCGTGGTGCTCCGACCTCCCGGACGCGGGCCGCCCCGGGCCGGCCTCACAGCACCGCCACCGACCGCAGCACATCCCCTCGTTGCAGCCGCCCGAAGGCGAGTTCCACGTCGTCCAGGGGGATCGTTTCGGAGACGAAGGCTTCCAGGTCGAGTTTGCCGCGGAGGTGGAGGTCGATCAGGACGGGGAAGTCGCGGGTGGGGAGGCAGTCGCCGTACCAGGAGGTCTTGAGGGCGCCGCCGCGGGAGAAGAGGTCGTGCAGCGGGAGGTCGACGTGCTGGTCGCGGGCGGGGATGCCGGCCTGGACCAGGACGCCGGCCAGATCGCGCATGTCGAGGGCCTGGCGGAAGGTCTCCGGGGTGCCGACCGCGTCGATCGTGACGTCGGTGCCGTGGCCGCCGGTCAGCGTGCGGACCGCCGTCACGGGGTCGGTCCAGCGGGAGTTGACGGTGTCGGTGGCGCCGAAGCGTTCGGCGGCGTCCAGTTTGCGGGCGTCCACGTCCACCGCGATCACCCGGCGGGCGCCGGCCAGCGCGGCGCCCGCGATCGCTGCGTTGCCCACCCCGCCGCAGCCGATGACGGCCACGGTGTCGCCGTTCCCCACCCGGCCGGTGTACACCGCCGCGCCGTACCCGGCCATCACCCCGCAGCCGATCAGCCCGGCGGCCTCGGGGCGGGCCGACGGGTCGACCTTCACCGCCTGGCGCGCGTGGACCAGTGCCTTTTCGGCGAAGGCGCCGATGCCGAGGGCGGGGGTGAGCGGGGTGCCGTCGAGCAGGGTCGGCGTGTCCCGCGCGGTGCGGGAGTCGAAGCAGTACCAGGGGCGGCCGCGGCGGCAGGAGCGGCAGGTGCCGCAGGGGGCCCGCCAGGCGAGCACCACGTAGTCGCCGGGGGCGAGCTCGCCGCAGCCCGGGCCGGTCGCCTCGACGACGCCGGCCGCCTCGTGGCCGAGCAGATAGGGGAAGTCCTCACCGGCAACGCCGTCCCGGTGGCGCAGGTCGGTGGGGCACACGCCGCACGCCTGGATCTGTACGAGCACTTCCCCCGGGCCCGGGTCGGGCACCAGGACCGGCAGGACCTCGACCGGCGCCCCCTTCTTCACGGCAATGACGGCGCGGGCTTCGTGCGGCATGTCTTCACTCCTCGACAGCGCCTGCGGGCGGCGGAGGGTAGGTGCCGGTACTTGTTGCCTATAGTGCGGCCTGTTGCACCATAGGAGACATGCTGGAATTCGGGCGGCGATCCGTCAAGAGGGTTCGACGCCCGCGCGCAGCCCGATTTTCCGTCCGATTCTCGGCCCGCTTCCCCGTGCGCTCTTCAGGCCGCGTAGCCCATGGCGCGGGAGAGGTCGGCCGCCGCCTTCGCGGCCCGCTCGGCGAGCTCCGGCAGCAGCTCCCGCTCCATCCGGTACGCCGGGCCGGACACGCCGATCGCGCCGATCACCGCGCCGTCGTGCGCCCGTACCGGCGCGGCCACGGCGTTCAGGCCAATCTCCAACTCCTCGGCCGTGCAGGCGTAACCGAGCTCCAGCGCCTCGGCCAGCTGGGCGCGCAGGGGCGCGGCGGTGAGGGTGTGCTCGGTGAAGCGGGGCAGCGAGCGGGTCAGGAGGTTGTCGCGGCGCTCCCGCGGCAGGTGCGCGAGCAGTACCTTGCCGCTCGCGGTGGCGTGCAGCGGGGTGCGCCGGCCCAGCCAGTTGTACGCGGTGACCGCGGCCCCGCCGCGTGCCTGCATGATGTTGACCGCCGCGTCGCCGTCCAGTACCGCGATGTTGGCGGTCTCACCGGTGTCCTCGGCCAGCGCGCGGCATACGGGGGCGCCCTCCTGCGAGATGTCCAGCCGGATCGCGGCGGCGCCCGCCAGCCGGAGCACGCCGGCGCCCAAGAAGTACTTGCCGCGCTCGCCCTCCTGTTCCACCAGCCCGCGGTTCTCCAGGACGCCGAGGATGCGGAAGGCGGTGGACTTGTGGACGCCCAGTTCCTCGGCCAGCTCGGTCACTTTGGCCTCGCCCAGCCGGGCCAGGATCTCCAGCACGCTCACCGCCCGGTCGACGGACTGGACGGAGCCGGCACCGCCGCGTGTGCTGTCGCCGGGTTCCTCGGTGGTCTCGTTGGCGCTCGTCTCGGTCGTTTTCGGCATGGGTGTGTGCGTCACCGCCCGTCGGCCCTGGGGGCCAGTCGTCGGGAGCCCGTCGTGCTCCGCTCCCGAGCTCGGTCTGTTGCGCGCCCTGCTGTTGCGCATCGCGCGGTGCGATGCGTGATAGGCAACACCATCATACCGATCGGCGCCAAGGGGGCTAGATGCTACTCGCAGCTTTTCGGAGTGCGAGCCTCCGGAAGGGGGCCCTGAGTCGGTCCGCGGGATGCTCGATTGCCGGTCGGGTGACGGTCGAATACCGGTCAGGCGGCGGCCGAGCGCCGTGCCTGCCGGCGTGCGCGCCGCCGCTCCCGGCGCCGCTCCCTGGCCGTGCTGCTCGGGCGCGACTCCACGCCGTGCCGCTGGATCCACACCTGCCGGGTCACCCAGACATCCAGTACGCCCCAGGTTGCGACGATCGTCGAGGCGACCGTGCTGAGCACCGCGGGGAAGGCGAGCCAGGACCCCGCGAGCGTACTGAGGAAGGCCACCATGGCCTGGACGAGCGTCACCGCCACGATGATGACGGCCCGTACCGCGGCAGTACGCACCGGATCGGGCATACGCGGGCGGGCCGACGGCTCTTCCTGCCACAGCGTGCCGTCTCTGCCGAGCTCCATGAAGCCGTCACTCTCCCCGTACTTTCCCCGCCTGTCCGGCTGTTCGGTGACTGCCCGGATTTCCTCCGGTACATGCCGCCATGCGCCGTCACCCGGGATTCATGGTCGCCCACCGCCGATGCCGTGCGAACAGCGGGGGCCGGTTCTTTCCGGCCAACAGTCGTGGCCCGGAAGGGGATGCGAGCGGGGTGGTGGAGACCACACGGACGGGCGTGTTGTCCGGGAATCACCGGACAAGGGTGGCCATCCGGTCCTGACCTGCGGACCGATCCGTCGGACAGCTCTTCGAGTTGACCCCCCGACAGTAGTAGGCTCGCGCCGTTTGTTGACGGAACACCACCCTCGCGCGCCGGGGTTGACGTAGGGGAGGCCATGCGCTTTCGCGGGAAGTCCATCCGCCGGAAGATCGTGGCGTTGCTGCTCGTACCTCTGGTGTCCCTGACCGCCATGTGGGCCTTCGCCACGTACGTCACCGGCACCGAGGCGCGCCAGTTGCTGAAGGTCGCGGTCGTCGTCGACAAGGTGGGCTACCCGACCGAGGACGCGGTACAGGCCCTGCAGAAGGAACGTCGCGCCACCCTGGTCTACCTCGCCGACCCGCGGATCGCGGGCTCGCTGACCGAGCTGCGCCGGCAGACCCTCGCCACCGACCGGGCCGTGGCCCGGCTGCGCGCCAACGCCCAGAGCTCCGACGTCCGCGAGGACCTCCTCGGAGGCGCGGGCCCGCGGCTGCAGACCGCCGTCAAGGGCTTTTCGCGCCTGGACGCGCTGCGCGACCAGGTGGAGAACAACACCCTCACCCGCCGCGAGGCGTTCGACCGGTACAACGCCCTGGTCGACCCCTGCTACGTCTTCCTGGGCAGCATGCACTTCCTGCCCGACGCGAGCATCTCCAAGCAGGGCGCCGCGCTGGTGGCGCTCACCCGCGGGCGCGAGGCGCTCTCGCGCGAGGACGCGTTGCTCAGTGCCGCGCTGGTGTCCGGCTCGATGCCGCAGCGTGAACTGCGGCAGTTCTCCGACCGGGTGGCCGAGCGGAAGGTCCTGTACAGGACCAGCCTCAGCGCGCTGCCCGCCTCCGAACGTGCCGTGTTCGAGGACTACTGGAACAGCGCCAAGCCGCGCGAACTGGTGTCCTTCGAGGACGCGGTGATCGCGGCGGGGCCGTCCGGCGCCACCGCAGCCATCAACGCCGAACGCTGGCACGCCACCGCGCAAAAGGTCCTCGGCGACCTGGACCGGATGGACAGGGCCGCGGGTGACCGTCTCGGGGACCGGGTGCAGCCCGCCGCGATGACCGTACTCGTCAAGGCCGCGTTCGCCGGCGTCCTCGGCTTCGTCGCGCTGCTCGCCTCGATCATCGTCTCCTTCCGGCTCGGCCGCCGGCACGTGAAGGACCTCAGCCGGCTGCGCAAGGACGCGCACGAGGTGTCCGGTGTACGGCTGCCCAGCGTCATGCGCCGCCTCGCCGCGGGCGAACAGGTCGACGTGGAAACCGAGGCGCCGCGGCTGGAGTTCACCCAGGACGAGATGGGCCAGGTCGCCCAGGCGCTGCACACCCTCCAGCGGGCCGCGGTCGAGGCCGCCGTCAAGCAGGCCGACATGCGCCGCGGCGTCTCCGAGGTCTTCGTGAACCTCGCCCGCCGCAGCCAGGTTCTGTTGCACCGTCAGCTCACCCTCCTGGACGCCATGGAGCGCCGTACGGAGGACACCGAGGAGCTGGCCGACCTCTTCCGCCTGGACCACCTCACCACCCGTATGCGGCGGCACGCCGAGGGTCTGGTCATCCTCTCCGGCGCCGCGCCCTCCCGGCAGTGGCGCAAGCCCATCCAGCTCATGGACGTCGTACGGGCCGCGGTCTCCGAGGTCGAGGACTACGAGCGCATCGAGGTGCGCCGGCTGCCGCGGCTCGCGGTGGAGGGCCCGGCCGTCTCCGACCTCACCCACCTCATCGCCGAACTCATGGAGAACGCCACCGTCTTCTCGCCGCCGCACACCGCGGTGCAGGTGGTCGGCGAGCGGGTCGCCAACGGCTTCACTCTGGAGATCCACGACCGGGGCCTGGGCATGGCGCCCGACGCGCTGCTGGACGCCAACCTCCGGCTCGCCGAGACCCCCGAGTTCGAGCTGTCCGACACCGACCGGCTCGGCCTCTTCGTGGTCAGCCGGCTGGCCCAGCGGCAGGGTGTACGCGTCTCGCTGCAGCCCTCCCCGTTCGGCGGGACCACCGCGGTCGTCTTCATTCCCGGCACGCTGCTGACCGAGAGCCCCGACGGGCGCTCGGAGGGCGGCCGCGGCGAGGACACCGGCTCGATGCTGCGTCGCGCGGCGGCCGAGGCGGCACGCGGCGGGGCGCGGGCGGCGCTCGCCCAGGTACCGGTGCCGCTGCCGGAGCGCGGCGCACCGGACGCCGCGGCGGAGCGGGCCTCCGAGGAGGACGAGAGCGTCTTCCGCGGCCCCCGTAGACAGCGCCGTACCGAGGAG
>NZ_NHSG01000307.1:0-33210 GCF_020024005.1 Streptomyces purpurogeneiscleroticus | reverse complement strand
CGGTCCGCCTAGCTCCGCTGCGTGATCCACCCCGCGATGCGCTCCAGCAGTTCCGGGGCCGCCGCGTTCTCCGCGTGGCCGTAGCCGCGCTCGATCCACAGGTCCGTGGAGCCGGGTGCGGCCGCGGCGGCCAGTGCACGCGGATGGTCGAGCGGGAAGTACGCGTCCCGGTCGCCGTGCACGATCAGGAGGGGGACCGGGGCGATCAGCGGGGCGGCTTCCGTGGGGGAGAGCGGGACCGGGTCCCAGGCGATGCCGTGGATACGGGTACGCAGCCCCAGCCGTCCCACCAGACGGCCCAGCGGCCGCTCCACCACCCAGTGCAGCCGCCGCATCGCCGCGGTGCCCCGGTAATACCAGCGAGCAGGGGCGCTCACCGCCACCACCATGTCGGTGTGCGCTCCTGTGCGCCCCTTGTGCGCGGCGCGGTACTCGGCGGCGTGCCGGACGACCACCGAGCCGCCCATGGAGAAGCCGACCGTGGCCACCCGGGTGTGGCCCAGGGTGCGTGCCCAGCGCACCGCGGCCGCCAGGTCCAGCACCTCCCGGTCGCCCACCGTGGAGCGCCCGCCGGACCGTCCGTGCCCCCGGAAGGAGAACGTGATCACGGGCGTGTACTGCGCGAAGGCGGCGGCAGCGCGGCGCAGCGCGGGGCGGTCCAGCGAGCCGGTGAAGCCGTGCGCGAGGACCACGACGAGGCCCTCCGGAGCGGCGTCCGGAGCGTCCGCCGCGGGCGAGTACTCGGCCTCGATGCGGACCCCGTCCTCGGTCAACAACGACACGCGCCGGCCACTCGAAGTGATCGAAGGAACACAAGATCGCGCAAAGTCGGCCGCCGCTCGGGAAGTCATGTGGGCTATTCTGTCGGGCAGGAAGGATCCGGGCAGCGTAGCCCCCGGGTCCTTTTGTGCTTTCAGACGCGCAGTGCGCGGATGAGCGCGGGTGTGCTCCAGGGCGCGGAGCGTACTGCGGTGCTCACGTTCCGGAGGCACGCGAGTCCCGCAAGGGCGCGGGGCCCGTGACCATACGAAGCAGTGCCGCAAAAGTCCTCGCAGGCAGGGACCGAGGAGGAACCGATGGGCGAGCGAAGCGTGCAGGAACACCGAACGGTCAGGGAACGACGGACGACCCGGGGCGGTGAGGAGCGATGAGTTCGCTGCTGCTCCTGACGAACGCCCTCCAGCCCTCGACGGAAGTGCTGCCCGCGCTCGGCCTCCTGCTGCACAGCGTGCGCGTCGCGCCGGCCGAAGGCCCGGCCCTGGTGGACACCCCCGGCGCCGACATCATCCTCATCGACGGCCGTCGCGACCTCCCCCAGGTCCGGTCGCTCTGCCAGCTGCTGCGCTCCACCGGCCCCGGCTGTCCGCTCGTCCTGGTCGTGACCGAGGGCGGCCTCGCCGCCGTCACCGCCGACTGGGGCATCGACGACGTCCTGCTCGACACCGCCGGCCCGGCCGAGGTCGAGGCGCGGCTGCGGCTCGCCATGGGCCGCCAGCAGATCTCCACGGACGACAGCCCGATGGAGATCCGCAACGGTGACCTGTCGGTGGACGAGGCGACCTACAGCGCCAAGCTCAAGGGCCGCGTCCTGGACCTCACCTTCAAGGAGTTCGAGCTCCTGAAGTACCTCGCGCAGCACCCGGGCCGGGTCTTCACCCGCGCGCAGCTGCTCCAGGAGGTCTGGGGCTACGACTACTTCGGCGGTACGCGGACGGTCGATGTCCACGTACGGCGGCTGCGGGCCAAGCTCGGCCCCGAGCACGAGTCCCTGATCGGCACGGTGCGCAACGTCGGCTACCGCTTCGTCGTACCGGACAAGGTCGAGCGGGCCGCCGAAGAGGCCAAGGAGAAGGCCGCCAAGGAGGCCGAGCGCAAGGCGCAGCGCGCCGCCGCCGAGGCCCGCGAGCACACCGCGGACCGGGGCGCGGCGACCAGCGGCGCACGCCCTGCCGAGCGGTAGGACGACCCGCGTAGACTGCCGCGCGTGGCCAAGGTGACGCGGGATGATGTGGCGAGGCTGGCGGGGACGTCCACCGCCGTGGTGAGTTACGTCATCAACAACGGACCGAGGCCGGTCGCCCCGGCCACGCGCGAGCGGGTGCTCGCCGCGATCAAGGAGCTGGGGTACCGGCCGGACCGGGTTGCGCAGGCCATGGCCTCGCGGAGGACCGATCTCATAGGACTGATCGTTCCCGACACCCGGCAGCCGTTCTTCGCGGAGATGGCGCACGCCGTGGAGCGTGCCGCCTCCGAGCGCGGAAAGATGGTGCTGGTCGGCAACGCCAACTACGAGGACGAGCGCGAGGTGCACTACCTCCGCGCCTTCCTCGGCATGCGGGTCGCCGGCCTCATCCTGATCAGCCAGGGCCCCAGCGAGCACGCCGCCGCCGAGATCGACACCTGGGACGCCCGCGTGGTGCTGCTGCACCGCCGCCCGGACGCCATCGACGACGTCGCCGTCATGGCGGACGACGTCGGCGGCGCCCAGCTCGCCACCCGCCACCTCCTCGAACACGGCCACCCGTACGTCGCGTTCTTCGGCGGCCTGGAGGAGACACCCAAGTCCGGCGACCCGGTCACCGACCACGTCAAGGGCTGGCAGCGGGCCATGCAGGAGGCCGGCTGCTCCACCGAGGGCCGGTACTTCCAGGCTCCGTACAACCGTTACGAGGCGTACCCGCTCGCGCTGAAGCTCCTGGAGAGCCCGGACCGGCCGCCGGCGATCATGTGCGCCACCGACGACCAGGCCATCGCGGTGCTGCGCGCGGCCCGCGAGCTGCGCATCGACGTGCCCGGCGAGCTGGCGGTGGCGGGCTTCGACGACGTGAAGGAAGCGGCGCTGACCGACCCGCCGCTCACCACGATCGGCTCGGACCGGGAGGCGATGGCCCGTACAGCCGTGGACCTCGTGCTGGACGACGGGCTGCGGGTGGCGGGATCGCGCCGGGAGCGGCTGCGGCAGTACCCGTCCCGGCTGGTGATCCGCCGGTCCTGCGGCTGCGGCGGCTGACCGCCCGAGCGCGCGTCTTTATACCGGGCATACCCACTTCTGCCGGACCTCTCAGGGCGTTCTCAGCCGGTTCTCATGCACGGCTCGCAGAGTCATAGACATGACCGAGAGCTACCGCCGCAGCGGCGATGATTCCCCGCAGACCACCCCGTACGTATCTTTCGGCGCGCCGGGTGCCTACCCGCCGCCGCCCCCGTACGCTCCGCCGGCTCCGCCCGCTGAAGGCGCTCCGCGCCGCCGGATGCGCCGCCCCGTCGCGCTGATCGCCGCGGTCGCGCTGGCCTCCGGCCTGATCGGCGGCGGCAGCGCCGCGCTCATCGCGAGCGCCACGCAGGGCGGCAGCAGCGGTCAGAGCACCGCCGTGGTCAACGCGGGCGCCACCACCGGCAACGGGGTCTCCTCGGTGGCCAAGGCGGTCGGCCCCGCCATAGTCGAGATCAAGGCCCGCACCACCCAGGGCGAGTCCACCGGCTCCGGCGTGGTCATCACCGGCGACGGCGAGATCATCACCAACAACCACGTGGTCTCCGGCGCCGGCACCGTCTCGGTGTCCTTCAGCGACGGCTCCACCAGGACCGCCGAGGTCGTCGGCACCGATCCCGGCAAGGACCTGGCCCTGATCAAGGTGAAGGGTGCCAAGAACCTCACGCACGCCACCCTCGGCGACTCCAGCAAGCTCGCCGTCGGCGACCAGGTCGTCGCGATCGGCTCCCCCGAGGGCCTGACCGGCTCGGTGACCAGCGGCATCGTCTCCGCGCTGGGCCGCGAGGTGACCGTGCCCAAGGAGGACCAGGGACAGCAGCAGCAACAGCAGCAGGGGCAGGGCGACCTGCCGTGGCCGTTCGAGTTCGGCGGCAACCAGTACAACGGCGACACCGGCTCCTCGACCACCTCGTACAAGGCCATCCAGACCGACGCCTCGCTCAACCCCGGCAACTCCGGCGGCGCCCTGATCGACATGCAGGGCCGGATCATCGGCATCAACTCCGCGATGTACTCGCCGAGCGACGCCACCAGCAGCAGCGCCGGCAGTGTTGGTCTGGGATTCGCCATCCCCATCAACACCGTCAAGGCGGACCTGGACACCCTCCGTGCCGGCGGCAGCGGCAACTGAGGAGCGCGGCCCGCACCTGAGAAGCTGGGCAAGCAACCGTCCGCTTCCCGTACACACCGAGGACCCGACACCCATGAGCGCCGCCGAGCAGGGCGAGACGCCCGCCCGCATCCTGATCGTCGACGACGAGCCGGCCGTCCGCGAGGCGCTCCGGCGCTCGCTCGCCTTCGAGGGCTACGCCACCGAAGAGGCCGTCGACGGCCTGGACGCGGTCGAGAAGGTGGCCGCGTACCGGCCCGAACTGATCGTGCTGGACGTGCTGATGCCCCGCATGGACGGCCTGACCGCGGCCCGCAGGCTGCGCGCGAGCGGCCTGACCGTGCCGATCCTGATGCTCACCGCGCGCGACACGGTCGGCGACCGGGTCACCGGCCTGGACGCGGGCGCCGACGACTACCTGGTCAAGCCCTTCGAGCTGGACGAGCTGCTGGCCCGCATCCGCGCGCTGCTGCGGCGCAGTTCGTACGCGGCCGCGGCCGGTGCCGCGCCCGACGAGGGCGACACGCTCACCTTCGCGGACCTGCGCATGAACCTCGCCACCCGGGAAGTCACCCGCGGCGACCGGCCCGTGGAGCTGACCCGCACCGAATTCACCCTGCTGGAGATGTTCCTGGCCCACCCGCGCCAGGTCCTCACCCGCGAGCAGATCCTCAAGGCCGTCTGGGGCTTCGATTTCGAGCCCTCCTCCAACTCCCTGGACGTGTACGTCATGTACCTGCGGCGCAAGACCGAGGCGGGCGGCGAACCGCGGCTGGTGCACACCGTGCGCGGCGTCGGGTACGTCCTGCGGTCCGGCGGTGCCGAGTGAACCTGCGCGAGGAGGCGGCCCAGCGCTACCGCCGGCTGCCGCTCCGCTCCCGGCTGGCGATGCTCACCGCGCTCGCCGTCGCGCTCGCCGTCGCCGCGTCCGCCGCCGCCTGCTGGCTGATCACCCGCGACCGGCTCACCGAGCAGCTCGACGCCACCCTGGGCAACGTCAGCGTGGACGCGGCGTACGTCCGGGCGCTGAGCGCCGAGTGCAACGGCACCGCGCCCGAGGGCATCCGCTTCCAGCCCACCCCGTACACGATCCAGCTGGTGTCCGTGGACGGCAGCGTCTGCACCTCGCCGGAGAAGTCGCAGATCCCCGCCGAGCGCGCGGACGTCGCCGTCGCGCAGGGCCGCTCCGGAGGCACCGTGCACACCGCGCGGGCCGCCGACGGCGCGGAGATGCGGGTCTCGACCGTGCCGTACCACGGGCCGGCCACCGACGCGCTCGGCAACCAGGTCGCGGTGTCCGTCGCCGCGCCCATGGAGCAGGTCACCGAGCCGCTCAACCAGCTCGCGCTGGTCCTGCTGATCGTCGCCGGGGTCGGCGTGCTGGGCGCCGCGACCACCGGCCTGTGGGTGGCCAGGGCGGGCCTGAAACCCGTCGACCGGCTCACCGCGGCCGTCGAACACGTCGCCCGTACGGAAGACCTCGCGGTCCGTATCCCCACCGAGGGCGAGGACGAGATCGCCCGGCTCTCCCGGTCCTTCAACTCCATGACCGCCGCGCTCGCCGCCTCCCGCGACCTCCAGCAGCAGCTCATCGCGGACGCGGGCCACGAGCTGCGCACCCCGCTGACGTCCCTCCGTACCAACATCGACCTGCTGGAGCGCAGCGAGCGCACCGGCCGGGCCATCCCGCCCGCCGACAAGCTCGCCCTCCTGGACTCGGTAAAGGCCCAGATGGGCGAGCTGGCGGCGCTGATCGGCGACCTCCAGGAGCTGTCCAGGACGCCGGAGCAGGGGCCCGGCGGCCATCCTGCGCTGAAGGTCGTCGCGCTGCACGACATCACGGGCACCGCACTGGAGCGGGCCCGGCTGCGCGGCCCGTCCCTCACCCTCGACGCCGCGCTGGATTCCTGGTACGTACGGGCCGAGCCCGCCGCGCTGGAGCGCGCGGTGGTCAACCTGCTGGACAACGCGGTGAAGTTCAGCCCGCCCGGCGCCACGGTCGAGGTCCGCCTGAAGGACGGCCTGCTGACCGTGCGGGACCACGGCCCGGGCATCCCCGAGGACGAACTCCCGCACGTCTTCGAGCGGTTCTGGCGCTCGCCCTCGGCGCGCAGCCTGCCCGGCAGCGGCCTCGGCCTGTCGATCGTGGCCCGCACGGCGCAGCAGGCGGGCGGCGCCATCCGGCTGCGGCCCGCGCCGGGCGGCGGCACGCTGGCGGAGCTGCACCTGCCGGGCGCGCCGGTGCCGCCGCCGGAGGAGCCGCCCGGCGAGCCGTCCGCAGCGGAGCCGGAGGGGCCGCCCGCAGCGGGGTGAGCCTTACCGGGCGAAGTCCGAGCCCAGGCCCGCTCCCGCCTCGGGGGCACCGATCGCCCCGGGCCCGTACGAGACCACGCCGTCCGTCGTCAGCCCGCCGGCCGCGCCCCGGAGCGACCACACCGCGCCCGTGTCCTTCGGGGCCGTGCCGTCCTCGCCCGGCGCACCCGCCGCGAGATCCGCCTTCCCGTCGCCGTCCGTGTCGAGCAGCGAGACCGCCTCGCCGAAGCGGTCACCGGCCTCGGCCACGCCCGGCACGCCCGCCGTGTTCTGGTGCCACGACTGGGCGCCGGTGCCGGTCAGGCCGCCCGTGCCGCCCTTGAGGAGGACCGTGCTGCCCGCGTCCTTCAGCGCCGCGCCGGAGGCGGAGGTCAGGTCCTCGTAGGGGACGCCGACCGCGACATCGGCGTACCCGTCGCCGTTCACATCGCCCGCGCTGAGCGAGTAGCCGAACTGGTCGCCCTCCTCGCCCGCGCCCGGTACGCCCGCGGTGTCCTGGGTGATCGTCGTGGAGCGCGTGCCCGGCCCGCCCGCCGAGCCGTACGCGACCTTGACGGTGCCCTTGTCGTACGGGAGGTCTTCCACGACGCCGCCCGGCACCGGGCGGTATATGAGGTCGCCGAAGCCGTCCTTGTCGACGTCGCCGACCGTGGCCGAGGCGGCGTCCGGCAGCTCCGTGGACGTGGTGGCGAGGCCGCCGGAGCCGCCCTTCCACAGCTCGCTCGACTCCGACCTTTCCTCGAACGCGTGCATGCTGACCAGGTCGTCCCGGCCGTCACCGTTGAGGTCACCGGCGACCAGCTCTTCGGTGGGGAAGAGGTGGCCGGTGTCGATGTCCGCGGTCCGGGCGGGCGCCCCGGCCCGGGTGAACGGCCCGTACATCACGTGCAGCCCCGAGGAGTCCGAGCCCTCCGAGCCGTCGCCGTCGGCGACCAAGTCCGCGTGGCCGTCGCCGTTGAAGTCCCCGGCGGTGAGGTTGCGGCCGCCGACGCCCTGGAGGCTGCCCGCGCCGCCCTTGCCGTCGGCGGAGCCCCACAGCACGACCGGTGCCCCGCCGCCGGTGATGACGAGGTCGCCGGTGCCGTCGCCGTCCAGGTCGCGGGCGACGGTGCGGGCGCCGAAGCGGCCGTTCTCGGTGGGGGAGCCGGGCACGCCGGCGGTGGCGCGGCTGATGACCTGGTGCTTGCCGGTGGCGGCACCGGAGGCGGAGCCGTACACCACTGTGATGTAGCCGGCCTTCGCCGTGCCGTCGACCGTGCCGCCGGGGGCGGTGGCAACGATGTCGGCGTAGCCGTCGTGGTTGAAGTCGGCCTGGGGCGCGGTGCCGGCCGGGCCCGCGGCAGCGGCGGCCGGAGCGGTGTCCGCGGGGGCCGCGCTCGCCGGGGCGGCCAGCACGAGCGGGGTGGTGAGCAGGGCGACCACCGCGGCGCAGCGCGCTGCGGTGGGGGTGGGGCGGTGGCGCACGGTTCCTCCTGTGGTCGGCACCCGGACACCCCGGGTGCACCGTTCGTACACCTGGAAGGACGAATGTCACCTACACATGGTTGTCCGCGTTGTGTAACACCCGTCGCACAGGCCCCGGTTCAGCGCTGCTGTTTCGCCGCGTCCCCGAACGGGATTCCGGTGCCCGAGAGTTGGGCCCGGATGCCCTCCCGCTCCACGGAAATGGTGCGTAGCCGCACGTCACCGGGGGTGGCGGGGAGGCGGAAGGAGAGGTCCATACGGTCCGCGAGCTCCGGCTTGGTGAGCCCCGCGAGGGAGCCGAGGATCTTCGGGTCGATGCCGACCTTCTTCAGCAGCCAGGGGTGGTCGACGACGACATCGACCAGATTGACCTTCATCAGCTTGCTGATGAAGCGCGGCGTGCCGATCAGGTCGTGCAGCTTCTTCTCGTTGTGCAGGGCCGCTTCGATGTACTCGTGCGGGATGCCGATGCGGTCGGCGATGGCCGGGACGGCGAGCATCGCCTTGATCTTGGCGGCCTCCCGGCTGAGCTGCCGGGCCGTCTTGCGGGTGAGCTGCAGGCCCTCACCCTTCCCGGTACCGGGGCGGTAGACCGCGATGTCGCCGATGTCCAGCCGCATGCCGCTGACCTCGGTGGAGATGCCGCGGTCGCCGGCCTGCCGGATGTGGGCCCTGGCATGCACCCGCAGCTCGTGCCCGGCGATCGGCAGCCGCCCTTCCGCGCGTACGGAATTCGGCCCCAGCTCGCTGAACTTGACCTGAGAAGCGCCCAGTTCACGGTTCATGTCCTCGAAGGAGAGCAGCACGTCGCCGTGCATCCGCTCGACCGTGCCGCCCTTGAGGGACGTCGGCAGGTCGCCGTCGAGCGTCACGTTCTCCGCCGTCGCCTCGAACTTCGCGAGCGAGACCCGGTCGGCGGCGAGGTCGG
Organism: Streptomyces purpurogeneiscleroticus; assembly: GCF_020024005.1. Taxonomy (NCBI): domain Bacteria; kingdom Bacillati; phylum Actinomycetota; class Actinomycetes; order Kitasatosporales; family Streptomycetaceae; genus Streptomyces; species Streptomyces purpurogeneiscleroticus. Next base: position 24,402 of record NZ_NHSG01000307.1, on the reverse strand, counting down.
GGATGGTCACCCGCACCCGGTCCAGGCGCTTGTCCGCGACCTGGGTGAGGAAGGGGAAGCCCTCGATGTCCACTTCGGGGTCGGCCGCGAGGTGGAGCGAGTCCTTGAGCTTCTCGGCCGCCTTGTTCTGCGCGTACAGCACGGCGAACCGGTCGGCGAGGCCCGCGAAGGAGGCGGCCGCGAGCACCGTGGCGAGCAGCTTGACGGTGAGCGGCACGGCGGCGAACCGGCCGATGCCGCGCCTGGCCTTGCGGTGATTGGGCGGCGTCCACGCCTCGTCGTCGTCCGGCTCGGGGCGGAGGCCGAGGCCGAGAGGGTCGTCGCTGTCGTCGCGCTCGTTGAGGTAGGTCCGCGCGGGACCCGGCTCCGGCTCGGGATCGGCCAGCCCGGCGAGCTCCGCGTACGGGTTGACCGGAGCCATCTCACGGGTGTCGCCCTGTGGGTCCGGGCCCTGGGACGCGCGGGGCTCCTGCGAGCCCTGCGCGTCCTGCGGTGCGTGCGATGCGGATATGCGTGTGGGGGTTCGCATCGGCACATCCCACCATGTACACGACCCTCGAACGCAAGTCCTACTGTCGGTAAGTGGGGATATGAGCCGTTACTTCACCACGGTGAGGGGTTACTTCACCACGGTGACGGGTTACTTCACCACGGTGATGCGGTCCGCCTTCGGCGGGGCCAGCGGGCCGGACGCCGAGGAGTGCGCACCCAGGTACGCGGTGAGCGCGTCCAGGTCCGACGGGCCGACGAACTTGTCCTTGCCGTCCTTGAAGACGGGGAAGCCGTCACCGCCGCCCGCCAGGAACTCGTTCAGCGCGACGCGGTAGGTCTTCGCCGGGTCGATCGGCTCGCCGTTCAGCTTCACCGAGTCCTTGACCACCCGGTCCGCGCCCGACTTGGTCATGTCCAGGGTGTAGGTGAAGCCCTTGGACACCTGGAGGATCTTCGGGGAGGCCGCGTTCGCGCCGCTGACCTGCTGCTGCAGCGCGGTGATCAGCTGCGCGCCGGTCAGCCCGATCACATTCGTCATGTTCGTGAACGGCTGCACGGTGAACGCCTCGCCGTACGTCACCACCCCGTCGCCCTCGTTCCCGGACGCCTTGAAGGCCAGGTCGGAGCGGACGCCGCCGGGGTTCATCAGGGCGAGCTGCGCGCCGCCCTTGCCGCTGTCCGCCGTCGCCTCCAGCTGCGCGTCGGCGATCACGTCACCGAGCGGCGACTCGGGGGTGCTCGCGCCGCGGCCCGCGATGTCGTCGGAGATGTAGCCGACCGGCTTGTTCGCGACCGGCGCGGCCAGCTTGTCCCAGCGCTTGATCAGCGAGGTCAGGTCCGGCGCCTTGGGCTGGGTGCGGTTCACCACGTGGTTGGCCGACTTCACGGCCGTCCGCACGATGTCCCTGGTCTTCCGGTCGTACGTCAGCGTGGTGTCGGTGTAGAGCTTGCCGAAGGAGGCCGCCGAGGTGACCATCCGCGGCTGCCCGGCCGGGTCGGGAATCGTGCACGCGTACGCCTGGTGGGTGTGGCCGGTGACCAGCGCGTCGACCTTCGGGGTGACCTTTTTGGCGATGTCCGTGATCGGTCCGGAAATGCCGTCGCCGGGACCCGGGCTGTCGCAGTCGTAGTTGTACGCGGTGGATGCGGGCGCCCCGCCCTCGTGGACCAGCGCGACGACCGACTTCACGCCCTGCTTCTCCAGCACCTTGGCGTACTTGTCGATGGTCTCGGCCTCGTCGTGGAACTTCAGGCCCTTCACGCCCTCGGCGCTGACGATGTCCGGGGTGCCCTCCAGGGTCACGCCGATGAATCCGATCTTCACGCCCTTGTGCTGCCAGACCGTGTACGGCTTCAGGATCGGCTTGCCGGTCTTCTCGTCGGTGACGTTGGCGGCCAGGTACGGGTAGTCCGCGCCCTCGAATATCCGCCCGTCCTCGTAACAGCCGTCCTTCGGGTGGCAGCCGCCGTTCTGCAGCCGCGCCAGCTCCGCGCGCCCCTCGTCGAACTCGTGGTTGCCGACGCCGGTCACGTCCAGCTTCAGCTTGTTCATCGCCTCCACGGTCGGCTCGTCGTGGAAGAGGCCCGAGAGCAGCGGGCTCGCGCCCACCAGGTCGCCGGCGGCCGCGGTGACGGAGTACGGGTGGCCCGTGCGCGCCGTGCGCAGCGCGTTCGCCAGGTACTCGACGCCGCCCGCCTCGATCTTCTTCCTGCTCCCGTCGGCCTGCTCCTCCTCCACGGTGCCGGACGAGCCCTGCGGCGGCTCCAGGTTGCCGTGGAAGTCGTTGAAGGAGAGCAGTTGCACGTCGACGGTGCGGGAGGAGTGGCCGGGGCCGCCGGGCGTGCCGGCGCCGGCGGGCAGCGCCGCCGCGGTGACGCCGGCCGCGGCGGCCAGTACGGTCGCCCCGGCCGCCAGGCGGCGCTTGAGACGGCGCCGATGAGGCGTAACTGACATGGGTCGTCCCCCTTGTGTGCTGCGGATGAGGAGTGGCGAGCGACCGGAAGCCTATGGTCAACGCGCGTAGCGCACCAGAGGCGACGGGTTAAGGGACGGTTGCGATGCGGGGACGGGGGGCGCCACCGGACGCCCGGCGGGCCGTACCCTTCGGGGCATGACTGACGCTGCACAGGGAACGGGCCCGGCCGGGCGGGACATGCAGGTACGGGAAGCGCTCACGCCGGACGTGGCCGGTGCCGTACTGGAGCTGATCGAGACGGCGGCACGGACGGACGGCCAGCCGGCCGTGTCCGAGCAGGGACGGCTGCAGCTACGCGGCGGACAGCGGGAGGGCGTGAAACACGTACTGCTGCGCGCCGAGGGCGACCGCATCGTCGGGTACGGACAGCTGGAGGACACCGACCCGGTCGAGGCGCCCGCCGCCGAGCTGGTCGTGCATCCCGAATTCCGTGGCCACGGCCTGGGCCGCAAGCTCGGCAGCGCGCTGCTGGAGCAGTCCGGACGGCGGCTGCGGCTGTGGGCGCACGGCGGCCACCCCGCGGCCCGCCACCTCGCGCAGACCCTGGGCCTGACCCTCTTCCGCGAGCTGCGCCAGATGCGCCGCCCGCTGGCCGACCTGGACCTGGCCGAGCCGGTGCTGCCCCCGGGCGTCACCGTCCGTACCTTCCAGCCCGGCACCGACGACGCGGCCTGGCTCGCCGCCAACGCCGCCGCCTTCGCGCACCACCCCGAGCAGGGCTCGCTCACCCAGCGTGACCTGGACGACCGCAAGGCCGAGCCGTGGTTCGACCCCAAGGGCTTCTTTCTGGCCGAGAAGGAGGGGAAGCTCGTCGGTTTCCACTGGACGAAGAAGCACGCCGAGGAGGGCCTGGGCGAGGTCTACGTCGTGGGCGTACGGCCCGAGGCACAGGGCGGCGGGCTCGGCAAGGCGCTCACCGCGATCGGGCTCCGGCACCTGGCCGCCGAGGGCGTGCCGACGGCGATGCTCTACGTGGACGCGGACAACGTCCCCGCCGTCACGGTCTACGAACGCCTCGGCTTCGTCACGCACGAGACGGACCTGATGTACCGCACCGAGCTCTGACCGGCAGCAGGGTGGCCGCGCACCGGAGTTGACGGGGTGTCATGAGGTGGCGGCGGCGCTCCGCGCCCGCCGCCGCCTCCCCGCCCGGCACCGGAAAATCCCCTCCGAGTAGCCCCCCGCTTGCCTGTCCGCCATGTCCGCGTTACCGGCGATTCAAACTCGCTTGCGAGCATCACTGAATGCAGCCCTCCGCGCAGCCGGCCGGTGACCGATGGCTCCGAGCCGCCCCGCCGCCTCCCGACGCGCCTTCCCTGCCGGGAGCGCGGAAGAATGAGGTTATGGACCAGCAGACCAGCGCCCAGGCCCCGGCAACGTCCCCGACGCCGTCCGCACCGGCTCAGCCCTCGGTCGGTTCGATCGCCGCGCACCGCCCCAGTACCGTGGCGGCCCCCCTGCCCGAGCTGGAACCGGACCTCGACGCCGATCTCGACGCGTACGACGTCGACGGCGCGCTGGGCGACGACGGCGCGGAGCTGCCCGCCGGCCGCTTCCTGGACCGCGAGCGCAGTTGGCTCGCGTTCAACGAACGGGTACTGGAACTGGCCGAGGACCCGGCCACGCCGCTGCTGGAACGCGCCAAATTCCTGGCGATCTTCGCCTCCAACCTGGACGAGTTCTTCATGGTCCGGGTCGCCGGGCTCAAGCGCAGAATCGCCACCGGCGTCGCCACCCGCTCCGCCTCCGGGCTGCAGCCCCGCGAAGTACTGGACCTGATCTGGACCCGCTCGCGCGAGCTCATGGCCCGGCACGCCGCCTGCTACCAGCAGGACGTCGCCCCGGAGCTGGCCGGCGCCGGCATCCACCTGATCCGCTGGCCGGAGCTGACCGAGAAGGAACAGGCCCGCCTGTTCACCCTCTTCCGCCACCAGATCTTCCCCGTCCTCACCCCGCTGGCCGTCGACCCGGCCCACCCCTTCCCGTACATCTCCGGCCTCTCCCTGAACCTCGCCGTGGTCGTCCGCAACCCCGTCAGCGGCCACGACCACTTCGCTCGGGTCAAGGTCCCGCCGCTGCTCTCCCGCTTCCTGGAGGCGTCCCCGCACCGCTACGTCCCCATAGAGGACGTCATCGCGGCACACCTGGAGGAGCTGTTCCCGGGCATGGAGGTGCGTGCGCACCACATGTTCCGGGTCACCCGCAACGAGGACCTGGAGGTCGAGGAGGACGACGCGGAGAACCTCCTCAAGGCCCTGGAGAAGGAGCTCATGCGGCGCCGCTTCGGGCCGCCGGTCCGGCTGGAGGTCGAGGAGTCCATCGACCCGGCCGTCCTGGACCTGCTCGTCCAGGAGCTGAAGATCTCCGAGGCCGAGGTCTATCCGCTGCCGGGCCCGCTGGACCTGACCGGCCTCTTCGGCATCTCCGCGCTGGACCGGCCCGAGCTGAAGTACCCGAAGTTCGTCGCCGGCACCCACCGCGACCTTGCCGAGGTCGAGTCCGCCTCGGCCCCCGACATCTTCGCGGCCCTGCGCAACCGCGACGTCCTGCTCCACCACCCGTACGACTCCTTCTCCACCTCCGTCCAGGCGTTCCTGGAGCAGGCCGCCGCCGACCCGGACGTCCTCGCGATCAAGCAGACGCTGTACCGGACCTCCGGCGACTCCCCGATCGTCGACGCCCTGATAGACGCCGCCGAGTCCGGCAAACAGGTCCTCGTCCTGGTCGAGATCAAGGCGCGCTTCGACGAGCAGGCCAACATCAAGTGGGCCCGGAAGCTGGAGGAGGCCGGCTGCCACGTCGTCTACGGCCTGGTCGGCCTCAAGACGCACTGCAAGCTCTCCCTGGTCGTCCGCCAGGAAGGCGACATGCTGCGCCGCTACTCCCACGTGGGGACCGGCAATTACCACCCGAAGACCGCTCGGCTCTACGAGGACCTGGGGCTGCTGACCGCCGACCCGCAGGTGGGCGCCGACCTCTCCGACCTGTTCAACCGGCTCTCCGGCTACTCCCGCCGGGAGACCTACCGGCGGCTGCTCGTCGCCCCCAAGTCGCTGCGGGACGGCTTGGTCCAGCGCATCACCAAGGAGATAGCGCACCAGCGCGCGGGCCACCCCGCGTACGTCCGCATCAAGGTCAACTCGATGGTGGACGAAGCCGTCATCGACGCCCTGTACCGCGCCTCCCAGGCAGGTGTGTCCGTGGACATCTGGGTACGCGGAATCTGTGCACTGCGGCCCGGCGTACCGGGCCTGAGCGAGAACATCCGCGTGCGCAGCGTCCTCGGCCGCTTCCTCGAACACTCGCGGGTGTTCGCCTTCGGCAACGGAGGGGAGCCCGAAGTGTGGCTGGGCAGCGCGGACATGATGCACCGCAATCTCGACCGGCGGATCGAGGCGCTGGTACGGGTCACCGACCCGGGCCACCGCGCCTCGCTCGACCGTCTGCTGCGGACCGGCACGTCGGACACCACCTCCTCCTGGCACCTCGGCGAGGACGGCAACTGGACCCGGCGCGCGGTCGACGCGGACGGCACCCCGCTGCGCAACGTACAAGAAATGCTCATCGACGCCCGGAGGCGCCGGCGTGGCCCTGCGACCTGACCTCTCCCCGCCCTGCGAACGGACCGGTGACCATGTGGCCGGTCCGGCGCCCGACCGCGCGACGGCCGGCGAGGTGCTCTCGGCCTACCTCCACGAGCAGTCGACGGCCTTCCTGCGCAACCTGCGGCTGCACCGCGAGAGCGGCTCGGACGCGCGGGGCGCCGGCGACGCGGCCCGGGAACTGCGCGCCGCGGCCCGCAGGATCAGCGGCGCGCTGCACACCTTCCGGCCGCTGACCGACGAGACCTGGGCCGACCAGCTCCGCACCGAACTGGGCTGGCTGTCGGGCACCCTCGCCCGCGAGCACGCCTACGCCGACCGGCTCGCCCGCCTGCTCGCCGCCCTGCACCGCGTCGCGGGCCCCGCCGAACCGGCCGGCGCCCCCAGATCCCCCGAGGGCGACGCCCCGCCCCCGCAGCGGTCCCGCACCACGGGGACCAGAGAGGGCACCCGGGACGGCCGGACCCGCGACGACCGGAGCCGCGACGACCGGACCCGCGACCCCAAGGACCCGGCCGCCACCAACGCGGCGGGGGCCGCGCGGGCCGGAGCACTGCTGGACCGGCAGCTCACCCTGGCCCGCACCCGCGCCCACTCCGCCGCGCTCCAGGCGCTCGGCTCCTCCCGCTTCCACGCCGTCGCGGACGCCGTCGCCGTACTCGCCTCCGAAGCGCCGCTGGACAAGAACGCCGCCGACCGGCTCGCCACCGAGGCGCTGCCGCCGCTGGCCGACCACGCGCACCGCCGGCTCGCCGAGGCCGTCACCGCGCTGCCGCTGACCCGCTCCGGACACCCGTACAACGCCGCGGCACTGTCCACCGACGACCGGCAGGACGCCGCCTGGCACCAGGTACGGCTGCTGCTGCGGCACAGCCGGTACGCGCAGGAGGTCGCCGACGGCGGCGTCACCGACCTGCGGCTGCTGGAGGCGGCCCGGGCCCTGGAGCGGCACCGTGACGCGGCCGAGGCCGCCACCGCGGCGGCCGCCGCGGCCCGCACCCCGCGCATCGCCCCGGCCACCGCGTACGCCCTCGGCATCCTCCACGCCGACCAGCGCCACGAGGTCGAAGCCGCCCGCTACGCCTTCACCCGCGCCTGGAGGCCCGCATGAGCAACAACGGCACGGCAGTCCTGGCCGCCGGCTGCGTCCTGTGGCGCCGCGCACCGGGGGCGGGCGGGCCGGAGATCGCCCTCGTACACCGGCCGAAGTACGACGACTGGTCGCACCCGAAAGGCAAGCTGAAGCGGGGCGAGGAGGCGCGGGCGGCGGCCGTGCGCGAGGTCGCCGAGGAGACCGGCATGGACTGCCGGCTCGGCACCGAGCTCTCGACCGTGTACTACGAGGCGAACGGCCGGCCCAAGGAGGTCCGCTACTGGGCGGCGGAGGCGTGCGGCGGGGAATTCGTCCCCAACGACGAGGTCGACCGGCTGGCCTGGCTCTCCCCGGCCGAGGCCCGCGACCGCCTCACCCAGGACCGGGACCGGCCACTGGTCGACGCGCTCATGGACGCGCTGCACCCGGCGCCAGCGCGGCCCAGCGGACCGTGACCTCGCCCAGGCGCCAGCGGCGGGGGCCGTCGGTCAGGGGCCAGCCCGCGGCGTGCAGGGCGTGGACCGAGCGGATCCAGCGCTGGCGGGCGCTGAGGGCGCCGTAGGGGGCGGCCGCCGCCCAGGCACGGTCGAAGTCGCGCAGGAAGGCGTGCACCGGCTCGCCCGGCACATTGCGGTGGATGAGCGCCTTCGGGAGCCGTTCGGCCAGGTCGGAAGGGGTGGACAGGGTCGCGAGGCGGGCCGCGAAGGTGACCGTGCGGGGGCCCTCCGGGCCGAGCGCGACCCAGACGTGCCGGCGCCCGATCTCGTCGCAGGTGCCCTCCACCAGCAGTCCGCCCGGGGCCAGCCGTGCGCAGAGCCGCGCCCAGACCGCGGCGACCTCGGCCTCGTCGTACTGCCGCAGCACGTTCGCCGCCCGGATCAGCGCGGGGGAGCGGCCCGGGGCGCCGGGCAGCGGCACCTCGAAGCCGCCGTGCAGGAAGACCAGCCCGTCCCGCTCGTACGGCTTCGCCGCCGCGACCCGCGCCGGATCGATCTCGACGCCCACCACCTGCGCGTCCGCGCGGGCCGTGCGCAGCCGGTCCAGCAGTTCCACGGCGGTCCAGGGCGCGGCGCCGTACCCGAGGTCGACGGCGACCGGATCGGCGGTGCGGCGCAGCTGCGCACCGTGCGTGGCGGCGATCCAGCGGTCCATGCGGCGCAACCGGTTCGGGTTGGTGGTCCCGCGGGTGGCGCTCCCGACCGGGCGTGCGGACGGGGGAGGGGAGGAGCTGCGGGCCATGGCATGACTGTATGCGCTGGGGGCCGGTGGGCCGGCCGGGCGCCCGGCCCGGTGGCTGGCCCGGCGCCCGGCCCGGTGGGCAGGTGCATCCGGCCCGGTGGCCGTGGGGCGTCCGGCCCGTGGACCGGTGGGGAAGATCCGGTGAGCATCCCTTAGGGTCACGCTTTGGCAAAGAGGGGGCGGCGCGGCGCCTGGCGGGAAATGGCACGGCCGGCTCTGTTGTTGGCCGGTGGAGAGGCGCTGTTGCGCCGGGTTTCTGCCGGATTTTCGGAGGTAGCTCGCAGTGAGCCAATACGTGTCCCGGCTCCGCGGCCGTCCCCAGAGTCAGTTCGCGGGCCCCGCCCGGCTGCGGCTGGGGGGCTCGCGCAAGCCGCGCCGGGTGGCGATGCTGAGCGTGCACACCTCCCCGCTGCACCAGCCCGGCACGGGCGACGCGGGCGGCATGAACGTCTACATCGTCGAGTTGGCCAGGAAGCTCGCCGCGCTCAACATCGAGGTCGAGATATTCACCCGCGCCACGACCGGTGCCCTGCCGCCCAGCGTGGAGCTGGCTCCCGGCGTCCTCGTACGGCATGTGGACGCCGGCCCGTACGAGGGGCTGAACAAGGAGGACCTGCCCGCCCAGCTGTGCGCCTTCACGCACGGCGTGATGCAGGCGTGGGCGGGCCACCGTCCCGGCCATTACGACCTGGTGCACTCGCACTACTGGCTCTCCGGCCACGTCGGCTGGCTCGCCGCCGAGCGCTGGGGCGTCCCCCTCGTCCACGCCATGCACACGATGGCCAAGGTCAAGAACGCCGCGCTCGCGGAGGGTGACACCCCCGAGCCGGCCGCCCGCGTGATCGGCGAGACCCAGATCGTGCGCGCCTCGGACCGCCTGATCGCCAACACCGCCGAAGAGGCCGGCGAGCTGGTCCGGCACTACGAGGCCGAGCCCGGCAAGGTCGCGGTCGTGCACCCCGGCGTCAACCTCGACCTCTTCCGGCCGGCGAGCGACGCGGCGGGCGGCGGTATCGCGGCGGGCAGCGGCGTCGCCGACGCCCGCGCCGCGGCCCGGGCCCGCCTCGGCCTGCCCCAGGACGCGCTGATCCCGCTCTTCGCGGGCCGCATCCAGCCCCTGAAGGCCCCCGACATCCTGCTGCGCGCGGTCGCGGTGCTGCTGGACCGGGACCCCTCGCTGCGCTCCCGGATCGTCGTCCCCGTCGTGGGCGGGCCCAGCGGCAGCGGTCTGGCCAAGCCCGAGGGCCTGCAGAAGCTGGCCGCCCGGCTCGGCATCGCGGACGTGGTGCGGTTCCGGCCGCCGGTCGGCCAGGACCAGCTCGCCGACTGGTACCGCGCCGCCAGCGTGCTGGTCATGCCCTCGTACAGCGAGTCCTTCGGGCTGGTGGCCATAGAGGCGCAGGCGTGCGGCACCCCGGTGATCGCGGCGTCGGTCGGCGGCCTCCCGGTCGCCGTGAAGGACGGCGTCAGCGGCCTCCTGGTCGACGGGCACGATCCGGCGGACTACGCCCGCGCGCTGCGCCGGTTCGCCGACGATCCCTCGCTCACGCTGCGGATGGGCGCGGCGGCCGCCCGGCACGCCGGTTCCTTCGGCTGGGACACCGCGGCCGCGACGACGGCCGAGGTGTACACCGCCGCGCTGCAGGAGCGGCGCCGTCGCCTACGATCACTGCATGGCTGACGACGCGCGGCAGATCATCGAGGCGACGCTCAACGACGCGGAGCTGGAGTGGGAGTCCCCGGCGGAGGGCAGCTACGTCGTCAAGCTGCCCGGCACCCGCAAGCTCTCCACGACGTGCTCGCTGCTCGTCGGCAAGCACTCCCTGTCCATCAACGCCTTCGTCGTGCGCCGCCCCGACGAGAACCACGAAGCGGTGCACCGCTGGCTGCTGGAGCGCAACACCCGTCTGTACGGCGTGAGTTACGCGATCGACAAGCTCGGCGACATCTACCTCGTCGGCAAGCTGCCGCTCGCGGCCGTCACCCCCGAGGAGCTGGACCGCATCCTCGGCACGGTCCTGGAGAACGCCGACGGCTCCTTCAACACGCTGCTGGAAATGGGCTTCGCGTCGGCGATCCGCAAGGAGTACGAGTGGCGTGTCTCGCGTGGCGAGTCCACTCGCAACCTCGAAGCGTTCGCCCATCTGACGGGCCGGGACAAGTAGCACTTTCCGGCCCATTTCACGATCACACTTCCCGGCTCTTCCACCGCCCGGCGGGCCCGTGTCATGCTCGCGGCCTTCTCTCCCATGCACCTCTTCACCTGCATGAAGGGCGGCCCATGGACATCAGCAGGCGCACCCTGCTGGGCAGCGCGACCGCCGTGGCGGCGGCCGCCGCACTGCCCGCTCTCCCGGCCTCGGCGGCCGGTCGGCACCACGCACTTTGGGACGAGTACACCGCCCGCCCCTTCAGGCATCCGCAGATCCCGTACATCGGCCGGGCCGGCTGCCGGCGCGGCCCCCGGGCCGCCGGCGAAGGGCCCGTGATCGACGCCGTACGGGAGCACGGCGCCGTTCCGGACGGCAGCAAGGACTCGGCCCCCGCCCTCAACCGCGCCCTGGAGGCCGCGGGCCGGCGCGGCGGCGGCACCGTCACCCTCCCGCCCGGCACCTTCCGCATCGACGACATCGTCCGCATCGGCCACAACCGTGTGGTGCTGCGCGGCGCGGGCAGCGGCCGCACCAAGCTGCTCGCCACCAAGCACCTCACCGAACTGATCGGCCCGTACGGCAGCCGGTACGGCGGCGACAAGTCCGCCTGGTCCTGGACCGGCGGTCTCATCTGGCTCTGCCCCACGGCCCGTTACGACTCCCTCGTCGCGGCCATCAAGAAGCGGGACTGGCCGTTCGAGGGCTGGACGGGCAACCGGCGCGACGAGTGGCGCACGCTCACCTCCGTACGCCCCGCGCGCCGCGGCGACTGGGCGGTGACGGTCGCCAACACCTCGCGCCTGCGCCCCGGCGCCCTCGTCCTCCTCCAGCTGGCCGACGACAAGGACCACACTCTCCTCCAGCACATGGCGGGCGGCGGCCCCGGCCCCGCCGCGTACACCTGGGACGGCAGGGAGAAACTCAACAGCTTCGTCCCGTACGAGTGGCCCGTACGCATCGTCCGCATCAAGGGGCGTGAGGTGACCTTCGAGCGCCCGCTGCCCCTCGACGTACGCCCGGAGTGGGAACCAAAGCTCACCACCCACGTCCCCGCGCTCACCGGCGCCGGGGTCGAGGGGCTGACGATCGAGGCGGTCGAGACGCCGCAGTCCCTGCACCTCCAGGACAAGGGCTACAACGGCGTCCTCCTGCAGTGCGCGTACGACTGCTGGGTACGGGACGTCGTCGCCCGCCACGTCGACAACGGCTTCGGGCTGACCGCCTCGTCCTCCTGCACGATCAGCAACACCCGTGTCGCGGGCCGCGGTTCCCACCATCCGTACTACTGCCGCGAGGGCGCGCACGACAACCTCTTCGAAGACTTCGTGATCGAGCGGCGCAGCGTCCCCGCACCGCCCGGCACCATCCTGCACGGCATCAACGTCGAGAACCTGTCCAGCTACAACGTCTGGTCGCGCGGCCGGATGGAGATGGGCACGTTCGACTCCCACCGGGGCATGCCGTTCGCCAACGTCCGTACCGACATCACCATCGACAACACCGGTGAGCACGGCGGCGACCTGCGTGCGGGGCCGCTCTTCGGGGCCCGCTTCACGCACTGGAACGTCCGCGTCACGAACGGGCGGGCCGGCATGGTGAAGATCGACGGCCTGGCCCCGTACAGCGTCACCGCGGGCATCTCCAAGGTCCGCGAGTTCGGCCAGATCGACGAGCCGGACTTCACGGGCGACCTGCACAGCAGGCTCGTGGCGTACGGCCGCCCGGGGGCCCTCAGGCCACGGAATCTGTACGAGGCGCAGCGGCGGCTGCGCCCGTGACCGGCGCGGGGACCGCCGCGGCCTGCGCGCGGTCCTCCGCGTTCATCCGCCGCAGCAGCAGCCCGTAACCGAGCGCCGCGACCGTCCCGACCACCGCACTGGCGGACCAGAGGGCGGCCGGGCCGTAGTGGTCGATGACCGCGCCGCCGAGCAGCGGCGCGGCCAGCGAGGCCACCGACCAGGACAGCGCGTACATGCCCTGGTAACGGCCGCGGCCATGGGTGGGGGAGAGCCGGACCACCAGCCCCATCTGGGTGGGGGAGTTGATGATCTCGCCGAGCGTCCAGACGGCGACGGACACCGCGAACAGCGCCACCGAACCGGCGAACGCGGTGAGCCCGAAGCCGTAACCGGTCAGCAGCGCCGAGCCGATCAGCAGCGCCGCCGGGCTGCGGTGCTCGATGAAGCGGGTCACCGGGATCTGCAGCAGCACGATCAGCACGCCGTTCGTGGCGATCACCAGCCCGAAGTTCGAGCTGCTGAAGCCCGCCTGACCCATGGTCACCGGCAGCGACACGTACGCCTGCTGAAAGAGCAGCGCGAGCAGCAGATTCAGCCCGACAACGGTCATGAACCGCCCGTCCCGCACCACGGTCATCATCGACACACGCCGTACCGGCTCCTGCGTGGTGCTGCTTTCCGTCGTCCCTTCCACCGGCCGGGACTCGGGCAGCTTCACGAAGACCACCACCGCGCAGGCCAGCACCAGCACCGACTCACCGAGGAAGAGCAGCAGATAGCCGTACTGGGCGAGCAGCCCGGCCAGCGCCGAGGAGATCGCGAAGCCCATGTTCAGCGCCCAGTAGTTCAAGGCGAAGGCCCGCACCCGGTCCTCCGGCGCCACGATGTCCGCCATCATCGCCTGCACCGCGGGCCGCGAACCGTTGCTCGCCATGCCCACCACGCAGGCCACCGCCGCGATGGCCACCGGGTCCTCCATGAAGCCCAGCAGCGCCACCGAGACCGCGGTCGCCAGCTGCGCGATCAGCATCGTGGGCCGCCGCCCGAGCCGGTCGGTCAGCACCCCGGCCACCACCGAGGAGACCACCCCGCCCAGCCCGTACAACGCGCCGACCAGCCCCGCGTACGACGCCGAGTACCCCCGCTCCACCGTGAGGTACAGCGCCAGGAACGTGGCGACGAACGCCCCCAGCCGATTGATCAGCGTGCTCGTCCACAGCCACCAGAACTGCCGCGGCAGCCCGGACACGCTCTGTGCGACGGCTCTTCTCATGCTTGCTATGGACATGACGCTTCCCCCGGGCAGCTTCCAGCGATGTAAGTGGCGCCAGCGCCAAGAGGAAGCTACATATGCAGGTCAGTCCACGCCATTGAATTGACGCGAACCGTCAAACGTCGAGCGGCGGGCACAGACGAGCGCCCCGGAGTCCACGAACCGGCCCGCTGCCTGGCCTGTCACCGTTTTCGATTAGTCTCAAAGACATGGCCGACGCACCGTACAAGCTCATCCTCCTCCGCCACGGCGAGAGCGAGTGGAACGCGAAGAACCTGTTCACCGGCTGGGTGGACGTCAACCTGAACGAGAAGGGCGAGAAGGAGGCGGTCCGCGGCGGGGAGCTGCTCAAGGACGCCGGCCTGCTCCCCGACGTCGTGCACACCTCCCTCCAGAAGCGCGCCATCCGCACCGCGCAGCTGGCCCTGGAGGCCGCCGACCGCCACTGGATCCCCGTCCACCGCAGCTGGCGCCTGAACGAGCGCCACTACGGCGCCCTGCAGGGCAAGGACAAGGCCCAGACCCTCGCCGAGTTCGGCGAGGAGCAGTTCATGCTCTGGCGCCGCTCGTACGACACCCCGCCGCCGGCGCTCGACCGCGACGCCGAGTACTCCCAGTTCTCCGACCCGCGCTACGCCACGCTCCCGCCCGAGCTGCGCCCGCAGACGGAGTGCCTGAAGGACGTCGTCGTCCGCATGCTCCCGTACTGGTTCGACGGCATCGTCCCGGACCTCCTCACCGGCCGCACCGTCCTGGTCGCCGCCCACGGCAACAGCCTCCGCGCCCTGGTCAAGCACCTCGACGGCATCTCCGACGCGGACATCGCCGGCCTGAACATCCCCACCGGCATCCCGCTCACCTACGAGCTCGACGCCGACTTCAAGCCCCTCAACCCGGGCGGCACCTACCTCGACCCGGAAGCCGCCAAGGCCGCCATCGAGGCAGTCAAGAACCAGGGCAAGAAGAAGTAGTCCTCTCGATCATGCCCCTGAGCTGCGCAGACGGCGCGGCTCAGGGGCATTTTCACGGCCCGGGCCCTCTCTGGGCCCTCAGCCCTTCGGGTGATCCTGCGGCTGGAGCGCTCGCCCGAGAGCCTTCCGGGCCCGCTCGCGGCTGCTCGGCATGAGGTGCGCGTACACCTTCAGCGTCAGGCCCGGATCGGAGTGCCCGAGGTACTCAGCGAGGGCCTTGATGCTCTCGCCGGCGTCCAGGAGCACGGACGCGTAGAAGTGCTGGAGCGCGTGCATGCCGTGCTCGCGGCTCTTGGCCTTGGGGATGACGCCGGCCTTGGCGAGGGCGGGCTTCCAGTGGTCTTCGTTGGGCGGCCCGGCCCGGCAGGCTCGCCGGATGCGTCAGTGCAGCTCAGTGGGCGTTCTGCCTTGTCCGATGGGGGCTACCTCGGGCCAGAGGGAGGCTTGGTCGGCTGCGGACGCTGGCTCCTCCTCGGGCGCCGCGCGGAAGACGATCAGGAGCTTGTGCCGGTGACGGTCCGGACTACGTTGCGTGTCATCCACCGTGATGCCGATGGACCGCAGCAGGAGTGCGAGGCGCTTGACGCGGCCGCCGGCGCGGGTGGCGTCCTTGGGCCAGCCCTGCGGCCGGATGGGGCCCGGCAGGGGCAGCGCTTCGAGCAGCTGGGCGGTCTCCCGCCAGGTGCCCGCCTGCTCGACCAGGGTCGCGATGGCGGCGCCGAACGGGTCGCCTTCCAGGGCGTCGGTGGCGAGGTTGGCGGTGGTGGCCAGGTAGGCGTCCAGGGTCTTCCATTCCTGCACCTGGTCCACGGCGGCCAGGACGCGCGCGAAGTCGGCCATGCGCGGCATGGAGCCCAGCCGCACCGTGGGCAGTACGGCCAGGACGCAGGCCAGCAGGTCGAGGAGGGCACCGAGCACGGCCGGCTGGACCGCTTCGAAGGCGCGGTCCAGCTCCTCCTCGGTGCGGCGCCGGTCCTCCTCGATGAGCTGCAGGTCCAGCATGAGGATCCAGAGCCTCGCTCAGGCCCTCTCAGAGCCCATCCGTTTACCACTGTGGAACTCCCACAGACGGCATCACAGACAGCGACACCCGCGGCCCTTTCAGTGGGACGCCGCGCGTCCGACTCCGCCGGGCAGGCTCCCCCTCCTAAAGAGCCTCGACGCGTGCCACGGCCGTACGTCGCCGACTGACCGCGCCGTGGACAAACCGTAGGCGCCCGGAAGAACGTCCGCCCGAAGGGCGGTCCTCACAGGGCCCTTCTCGGAGGCGTCACGACAAACGACAAGACAAGCGCCCGGGGCAGCTGCTGAGCGCCGCGTAACCATCTTCGGGGTAGGGGAAAACAGAGCTGCCAACCACTAACGCATTGATCAGCGAGAGCTTTGGTCGCTAGTGGGACCGCTAGCGTTAGAAGTTCCTGCCGCTATCGCTAGACGTGAGCTAGAAGATTGAGGTTTCGGAGTCGCATGCGCTGCTTGTTGCGACTCAGGGGCGTCCGGACAGGTAGTGCGGAGCGTTCTATGGCCGTAGCCTCTGTGCCATGGGCTGGCCGTCCTGGGCGCTGTGGGGAGCCGCTGGCGGGTTCGCGATGGAGGCACTGGACTACATCATCGCGGTGCGCCGATGGCGCCGAATGCCATGGGCCATTGCATCCCACAGCTTGACGTCGGAGCAGGGGGAGGTCTCACCGACCGGAGGTAGCCCTTCAGTGCAAGATTTACCCGCACCCGGGGTCGTCGCATACACCACCGCTGGGGTGCTGCGCATCGCGGTGGGGACGCTAGTCGCTATCGCCGTCGGCTTCAGCATCGCTAAGCCCGACCTTCCGTGGCTGTTCCTGGTCACCGGTGCTTCTGCCCCTCTACTGCTGGAAAAAATCACGATGTTGATTCCGCTGCTCCAGACTGCCAGCCAGCAGTTGCAGCCATCCGTCGCCCAGCCCCCACCGGAGATTACGCCCCACCCTGGCCCAGGCAACTTCCCCCCGCCGGGGCCCAGCCCGGATCGGCCCGAGCCGGATGGGAGGAGTGCGTCGCCTGACCCACCTAGGCGGCCACCGACTTCCTCTGAGGGCGGAACCAAGTCCGAGGCACGAAGGCCAGAGGAGTGATCGGCATGAACGCCAGTTCTTTCGCCGGCCGTGTCATCGCTGTTCTCTCCCGTCGTGCCCCAGCCTTCCAGGCAGCCGGAGGCCCAGCCATAACGTTCGGGTGGGCCCATGTGATCCAACGCGGATTCGGCCTAAACCGCCGGGGCAAGGACCATTCTTTTGAGAGCCCTGCGGACCAGGGCCGCCCCTGTCCTGTAGACCGGGCCAATGGGCAGCTCTTTCGTGCCAACCTTCGCGGCGTCAATCACCGTGGTGCGAGTCTTCGCGGTGCTGACCTTTCCCTCGCCAATCTTCGTGGTGCGAGTCTTCGCGGTGCCGACCTTTCCCTCGCCAATCTTCGTGGTGCGAATCTTCGCGGTGCCGACCTTTCCCTCGCCAATCTTCGTGGTGCCGATTTACGCGACTCCTACCTCAACTTCGCCTACCTCACCGGCGCCGATCTCCGTAGTGTCGATCTCGGTAAGGCGGATCTCCGCAGCGCTGACCTGCGTGGCGCCAAGCTCTATGGCGCATTCCTCCATGGTGCCAATCTTCGCGGCGCCGACCTCAACCGCCTTGTCCTTACCAGTGTCGGCCTCACCGGCGCCGACCTCAGCGGCGCCAACCTTCGCGGTGCCGACCTCAACCGGGTCAACCTCACCGACTCCAAACTCAGCAGCGCCAATCTTCATGGTGTCGACCTCAATCAGGCCAACCTCGCCGGCGTCTCTCTGTGGGGTGCCAACCTCACCCACGCCACTCTCACTGACGCAGTCGCACTGGATATTGACTGGCTGGTTGAAGCCCGCTGGGACCGTGAGACACAGTGGCCAGAGGAGCTCCGAGAACAGATCCGGGCACGCTCAGAGGAAATCGCTTCGGGCCTTTACCGAGTGCGTGATGGTGATGCTCTAGACCGAGACCCGGTTTCGATGCTGGACCTCTGAGGTACCGCACCGGGCCCTCTCTGGGCCCTCCGAGGTCGACCAACGACCACCGACAACGACCGACAACGACGGTCGATCCCCAGGCCAGTTGGGGTGCCGGCCCCGCTGACCAGGGGCGAAAAACGGGCCCGCCAGACCCAGGGCAAGAAGAAGTAAGCCCCGGTCTTCCCAGCAACGAGCCCCCTGCCTGCGGTTTCCCGCTGGCAGGGGGCTCGCTGTCGTTCCTGGGGCGGCGGTGGGCGTCAGCCGCAGCTGCCGCCGCAGCTGCACGAGCCGCCAGACTGGCAGCCGCAGCTGCAGCCGGGGCCGCACGAGCAGCCGCTGGCCGGTGTCGGTTCAGGTGTGCTGATGACAGGGGAGTGGGGCATGAAGTGCCTCCTGGTTGGCAGCCATAAGGGAGGTTCCTTCCCTCCCCTACCCACGCCAGGGGGCGCACCAACGGCGTGCGGCTGCACGGAGCGGGGCACACGCTCCCCCGCCCGTCCGCGCCCGGAGGGCGGTCAGCTGCCGTCGACCGCGGCCGGCGGCGCGATCTCGTCCGCGTGCTCGCCCGTGACCAGGTACACCACGCGCTTGGCGACCGACACGGCGTGATCGGCGAACCGCTCGTAGTAACGGCCCAGCAGCGTCACATCCACCGCCGTCTCGATGCCGTGCTTCCAGCGGTCGTCCATCAGGTGCTGGAAGAGCGTGCGGTGCAGCATGTCCATCGCGTCGTCGTCCTGCTCCAGCTGCAGCGCCAGATCGACGTCCTTCGTGATGATGACCTCGGCGGCCTTCGCCATCAGGCGCTGCGCAAGCTGCCCCATCTCCAGAATGGTGGCGTGCAGGTCCTGCGGCACCGCCTTCTCCGGGAACCGCAGCCGCGCCAGCTTCGCGACGTGCTGCGCCAGGTCCCCGGACCGCTCGAGATCCGCGCTCATCCGCAGCGACGTCACAACGATCCGCAGGTCCGTGGCGACCGGCTGCTGGCGCGCCAGCAGGGCTATGGCCCGGGCCTCCAGGTCGTGCTGCAGATCGTCGACCTTCTCATCGCCGGCGATGACGTTCTCCGCCAGCTTCAGGTCCGCGTCGAGTATCGCCGTGGTGGCGCGCCCGATCGCGGAGCCGACGAGCCTGGCCATCTCGACCAGACCTTCGCCGATGGAATCCAGCTCCTCGTGGTACGCGTCCCGCATCAGTGACCTTCTCTCGCTTCGAGTCGTGTGTGGGCCTGCGACGCCCGTGATCCAGAATCTCCGGGTCCGTGCCCCTGCGTAGTCGCCCGGGCTGCACCCCTGGTGGTGTGGGCCTACGATTCCCACGCTCCCACGTTCGAGCCCGGATGCGACCGGTTCGCCCCTCCGGAGTGAATCAGTACCGACATGAAGGTGAACTCTCGGCAACCAGTGGCCGAGGTGACCCTCTGATGGCTGTGGAACTGTCACAACCGACGCATAACCTGGACTCATGAACGTGGACGCGGCCATCGCCGCAGTGGCAGCGATCGCCGGTTGTTGTACCGGTGTCATCGCCATGCTGGCGTTCCGCTGGAGCGAACGCGAACAGGCCAAGCCCACGCGTACGTCCCTGCACACCGACGCCGTCCTGCCCCCGGGCGTGGACACCGTCCTCTCGGTGCTGCGGTCCTCCGCGGTCGTCCTGGACGAGGCCGACGGCGTGGTCAAGGCCAGCTCGGCCGCGTACGCCCTGGGCCTCGTACGAGGCGGCAAGCTCGCCGTCGACCCCATGCTCCAGATGGCGCGCGACACCCGCAGGGACGGGGAGATACGCCAGGTCGAGCTGGATCTGCCGCGCCGCGGCACCGGCCGCGGCGACGCCCTCGCCGTCTCCGCGCGGGTCGCCCCGCTCGGGTCCCGCCTCGTACTGCTCCTGGTCGAGGACCTCACCGAAGCCCGCCGCATAGAAGCGGTGCGCCGCGACTTCGTAGCCAATGTCAGCCATGAGCTCAAGACTCCGGTCGGCGCGCTCTCGCTGCTCTCCGAGGCGGTGATGGACGCCAGCGACGACCCCGAGGCGGTGAACCGCTTCGCGGGCCGCATGCAGACCGAGGCCACCCGCCTGACCAGCCTGGTCCAGGAGCTGATCGACCTCTCCCGGGTGCAGAACGACAACCCCCTGGAGGACGCCGAGCCCGTCCGTGTGGACGAGCTGGTCGAGGAGGCGATGGACCGCTGCCGCCAGCAGGCCAGCAGCAAGTCGATCACCATGGCCGTCGGCGGCATCGATGACCTGCACGTATGGGGCAATCGAAGCCAGCTCGCCGGCGCCCTCGGCAATCTCGTCGAGAACGCCGTCAACTACTCCCCGGCCCGCACCCGCGTCGGCATAGCCGGCCGCCGAGTCCCGGCGTCCGGCGGCACGATGATCGAGATAGCCGTCACCGACCAGGGCATCGGCATCTCCGAGAAGGACCGGGACCGGATCTTCGAGCGGTTCTACCGCGTCGACCCGGCGCGCTCCCGCGCCACCGGCGGTACCGGACTCGGTCTCGCCATCGTCAAGCATGTGGCCGCCTCGCACGGCGGGGAGGTCACGGTGTGGAGCGCCGAAGGACAGGGCTCCACCTTCACCCTGCGGCTCCCGGAAGCCGGCGCGGTCCGTGACCGCGACGCCCAGCGGGACGGCGCCGCAGCAGACCCGGACGACCTCGATGGCGAGGACGGTCCGTACGACACCTTCAACGGCCCGGCCGTCACCCACCACCACACTTCCCCGGATGCGCTTCGTGCGCCCTATCCTGCCCCGGAGGTCCTTCCGTGACCCGAGTGCTCGTCGTCGAGGATGAGGAGTCCTTCAGCGACGCCCTGTCGTACATGCTCCGCAAGGAGGGCTTCGAGGTCGCCATCGCCGCGACCGGGCCCGACGCGCTGGACGAGTTCGAGCGCAATGGCGCCGACCTGGTCCTGCTCGACCTGATGCTGCCCGGCCTGCCCGGTACGGAGGTCTGCCGCCAGCTGCGCGGCCGTTCCAACGTCCCGGTGATCATGGTGACCGCGAAGGACAGCGAGATCGACAAGGTCGTCGGCCTGGAAATAGGAGCCGATGACTACGTCACCAAGCCGTTCTCCTCGCGGGAGCTGGTCGCCCGCATCCGCGCGGTCCTGCGCCGCCGCGGCGAGCCGGAGGAGGTCACCCCGCAGGCCCTGGAGGCCGGCCCGGTCCGCATGGACGTGGACCGGCACGTCGTCACGGTCTCCGGCGGCAAGGTCGACCTCCCGCTCAAGGAGTTCGACCTGCTGGAGATGCTGCTGCGCAACGCCGGCCGGGTCCTCACCCGTATGCAGCTGATCGACCGTGTCTGGGGCGCCGACTACGTGGGCGACACCAAGACTCTCGACGTCCACGTCAAGCGCCTGCGCGCCAAGATCGAGCCGGACCCGGGCGCGCCGCGTTATCTGGTCACGGTCCGCGGCCTCGGGTACAAGTTCGAGCCGTAAGCCGACCCGTCGGCCGGTGAACCGACCGGTACGACACGCATCGCTCCAGCGCTCCGCCTGCTCCAGGGTGGGGCGCTTGTGGCGTTGTGCGCGCCCCTGCTGCCGTCCGTACGGCCTTGTACGGCTGCGCCCGTCCCGCCCCCGCCTGTGGCGGCAGGCGGGGGCGGGACGGGCGTCAGGCTGCGCTCCGGGTGCCGTACGGCGTCTGGATGCCGTACGGCATCCGCTGCGGCTCAGTGGCCGCCGGCGTGCGCGCCCTCCGACGGCTTGCCGGACTCGGACGGCGAGGCGGCGCCCGACGGCGTGGCGGAGGCGGACTGGCTCGGCTGCGGCACCTCGACCGGCCCGTAGTCCTTGAAGTAGCTCGTCGCCGGGACGACGAACGCCCGCAGCGACACCTTGCCGGTGCGGCTGAAGTCGAAGGTCACCTTCTGCGCGTCGCCGTCCTTGACGGCCTCACGGCCGCTGGACAGGGTGGCCGAGGCGTTGCCCTTGCCGCCGATCACGACGGAGCCGCCGGCCGGCACGGTGATCTTGCCGGAGCCCTTGGCGGGCTTCAGCTCGGCCTGCTGGCCGCTGCCGTCGACCGTCACGGAGTTCAGCGTCTGGTCCTGCGCGCTGCTGTTGAACACCGTCGCGGACACCACGGCGGGGCCCTTGGCGTCCGGCTTCGGCTGGGTGATCACCACGGCGTTCTGGATCTTGATGTCGCCGACGGAGGTGGCGGCGTTGTCCGGCTTGACTTGCAGCGTCGCGGCATCGTTCCCGGCCGCGCACGCGGAGAGCGAGGCGATCGAGAGCGTGAGGACGGTGGCGGCGAGGGCGCCGCGTCGAAGGCTGCGGCTCACGGCGGCGGCATCTCCTAGGACGAGCTTCGGCGGCCGAACGGTCATGCCCGGTCGCGGGGTGGACGGCTGGGCGGCCGTTCCGTACGCCGCGCGTCGGCGCCGTACGTAAAGCCGCCCTAAGGGTGTGTCAGCGCCGCTAGGTTACCGAGCCGCCCATCCGCCGCCGCACCCGACCCGCCCCCTGCGCGATCACGTGCCGATGAGGCGCCGCTCACATGGTCATGACCGGCCGGTCCGAACGCGCTCGGCGCCGCTGCCGGCAGCACGTCGCTATGGATGCCCGGCCGGCTTACCGGAGCCCCCGGAGTCCTCACGGGAACTGCCGGAAGAATTCACCTCGCGTCCGTTCGAGTGATCGCCGCGGAGGAATCCACCGGAGCCGCCGAGAGGAATAGCGGCAAAGGCAAAGGAATGCGCCGCGTCACACGAATTGATCATGTCCGGTACGCCCGGCCGGGTGACGTGATGATCAATTCTCGATTCGGGCGGGAGTGGTCGGGAGTGACCGAACGGAGTAGTGGAAGCACGCCATCCGGATCCCGGCAAACCGGGACGTTCGTCCTCTCGATCGGCCTCTTCCGGAGCTGTAACGTACGCGTTTCGCTCCGCTCAAGAAGCGCCTCCGACCTGCGAATACCTGCTTCCGGCAAGCGGCCGATGCACGTCACGACCGTCGTTGTCAAGCCCCGAGATACGCCCTGACCTGCGAAAACGCCATTCAGAACGGACCGTTCCCGTGTTAGGATGGATAGCCACGGAAGGGGTACCTGTCACATGACGTTCAAGGTTGGCGACACCGTGGTCTATCCCCATCACGGGGCCGCGCTGATCGAGGCCATCGAAACTCGCCAGATCAAAGGCGTGGACAAGACCTACTTGGTGCTGAAGGTCGCCCAGGGCGATCTGACGGTTCGTGTGCCAGCGGACAATGCGGAGTTCGTCGGTGTGCGCGATGTGGTCGGCCAGGACGGGCTCGACCGGGTCTTCGAGGTGCTTCGCGCACCATATGCCGAAGAGCCGACGAACTGGTCCCGTCGCTACAAGGCAAATCTCGAAAAGCTCGCCTCCGGCGACGTGATCAAGGTCGCCGAAGTGGTTCGCGACCTGTGGCGCCGTGAGCGTGAGCGCGGACTCTCCGCAGGTGAGAAGCGAATGCTCGCCAAGGCCCGCCAGATCCTGGTGAGCGAGCTCGCCCTCGCGGAGAACACCAACGAAGACAAGGCCGAGGCTCTGCTCGACGAGGTCCTCGCGTCCTGACCCCGCCGCTGCTGGGTCTCCACAGTGATCGTCTCCACAGTGATCGCTCACGGTGGTACACCCCGCAATGAGGCGCTCAGCACAATGAGGCGCGCTCAGCGGTGCTCAGCACGAAAATGCCGCGGTGCCCGAGCGACGATTGCTTCCTCAGGATTCCCTGGGAAGCAGTCCGTTGCCGGGCGCTGCGGCATATCTGGTGGCCGGCGTACCAACGGCTGTGATGACCGGTGATGACCGGCGCATCCACGGTCGGCGTACCCGGGCCGACCGCGACGGCCATACCCGGAACCGACCCCGGAACTGGCGTGCCGGGCCCGGGCAGCTGGCTCGACCGGTCGTCACGGAAGGGTCCGATCGGGGCGTCGCGCCCGGCACGGTGTGGCCATACCCACCTCTGCCGAGTAAACAAACCTGCCGCTCGAAATTCGGGGTGCGACCCCCGGCTCACGGAGTGCAACCGATGTCTGAAGATTCCCGCCGACTTCGCACGGCGGCGGTCATCCCCGCGGCCGGCCGCGGCGTTCGCCTCGGCCCCGGCGCCCCCAAGGCCCTGCGCGCGCTGGGCGGCACGCCCATGCTCATCCATGCCGTACGGGCCATGGCGGCCTCCCGCGCCGTCTCGCTCGTCGTCGTGGTCGCGCCGCCCGACGGCGCGCCGGAAGTACGCGCGATGCTGGACAGCCACACCTTCCCCGAGCGCACCGAGCTGCTGGTCGTCCCCGGCGGCGACACCCGCCAGCAGTCCGTGAGCCTCGGCCTGCAGGCCCTGCCCGAGGACGTCGACGTCGTCCTCGTCCACGACGCGGCGCGGCCCCTCGTACCGGTCGACACCGTCGACACCGTGATCAACGCCGTACGGGGCGGCGCGCCCGCCGTCGTACCGGCGCTGCCGCTCGCCGACACCGTGAAGGAAGTACGGCCGGATCCCGACGGTGGATCCGAGCCAGTGGTGGGCACACCGGAGCGCGCCCGGCTGCGCGCCGTGCAGACCCCACAGGGCTTCGACCGCGACACCCTGGTCAAGGCGCACACGACCGTGACCTTCGACGGCGAGGGCGCCACGGACGACGCCGGCATGGTCGAACGGCTCGGCGCGCCGGTCGTGGTCGTACCCGGCCACGAAGAGGCGTTCAAGGTCACCCGCCCGCTGGACCTGGTCCTCGCCGAGGCGGTACTGGCGCGTCGGCGGGTGACGGACGGGTACGCCTGAGACGGTCCGGCGGTCCGGGGCCCTGGGCCTGCGGCCCCGTGCGTCGGGTTTGAGGTGGGTGGGGGGCGTATA
>NZ_NHSG01000306.1:0-3501 GCF_020024005.1 Streptomyces purpurogeneiscleroticus | reverse complement strand
CTCCCGCTTCCCCGGCCTGCGCCGCCGGGGCCGCCGCAGCCGGCGAGGGCGAGCGCGCCGAGCCCGGCCACGCCGCCGGCGGCTGCGAGGAATCCCCGGCGGCGCAGGCCGGGGAAGCGGGAGTCGTCGAGGGGAGCGTGGGGCATGGCGGTGTCCTCCGGATACGAGCGGTTCGTCGAACGGTGGGCGGCGTCGAACGGTGGGCGGCGTCGAGCGGTGGGTGCGCGTCGGGCAGCCGGTCTCGGGCGGGCAGTACGCGTCAGGCAGTCGGCGTCAGGCGGGCGATGAGGTGCAGGCGGTCGGCGTCCAGGCGCGCGCCCGGCGCGTCGCCCTCCTGCCAGGCGGGCTCGGTGCGCGGCCCCGGCCCGTCGTACAGGGCCAGCACCTCGAAGCCGTGCGCGGCGAGCACGTACCGCAGCTCCTGAGGGAGCAGCAGTCGCCACGCGGAGCGCTGCTCGTGCGGCGCCATGCCGTCGGCGGTCCATACGCGGGTGCGGCGCAGCAGCTGCGCGGCACGGTCGACGGTGAGGGTGGTGGTGGCGGTGTACGTGGTCCCCTGCCAGGTGAAGCCGGTGACGGCGGGTGCGTCGAGGAGTTCGGTGCGGCCGAGGAAGAAGGCGCCGTTGCGCATCTCGGCGACGAGCAGCCCGCCGGGCGCCAGGCTCCGCCGGCACGAGGCGAGGAAGCCGTCGAGGTCGTCGTTGGTGTGGCAGTACAGCAGCGCGCTGTCCAGGCAGACGACGGCGTCGAAGGACCGCTCGGGGAAGCGGAAGTCGCGCAGGTCGGCAGGTACGTACGCGGGTCCGGGGTGATGCGTACGGGCGTACGTCAGCATCGCCTCTGAGAGGTCGGCGCCGACGACGGAGCGGCCGGTGCTGTGCAGGTACGCGGCGTCGCGCCCGGTGCCGCAGCCGATGTCCAGGACGCGCGGCCCGGAGCCGTACCGGCGCAGGCAGTCCGCGGCCCAGCGCCCGGCCAGCCGTTCGGTGTCGGGGAACCGGGCCTCGTACAGCTCCGGGTTGTCGGTCAGGAGATTGCGGGTCGACGTATCGTCGGTCAGCAGATTTCCGCTGCTCACGGCGGGTCCCTTCGATGTCTTCACGCGGCCACCACCACCGGTCCGGCGGGCGTCCGGTCCGGCAGTGCGCGCAGCCGGTGCAGCCAGCCCACGCCCGCGGCGGACAGCAGCCCGAACGCCAGGCAGCAGGCCCACGGCAGCCAGCCGGCGCCCGTGTTCCCGCCGGCGTCCATGGCCCAGCCCACGACCGTGTTGCCGACGGCAGCGGCGATGCCGGAGACGACGTAGAACAGGCCGAAGTAGGTACCGGTCAGCTCGGCGCGGCCGAAGTCGGGTATCAGCTCCATCACGAACGGCTGGGCGATCATCACGCCGAGGTAGAGCAGCAGGGCCCCGGCCAGTACGGGCAGGGCGCGCAGGGCCGCGGCGCCCGGGCTGCCGGGTGGCCCGGTCAGCCCCGCGACGGCCATCGGCGGCACGAACGCCAGCCCCATCAGGGCGAGTCCGGCGGTGACCCAGCGGGACCGGCTGCCGCGGTCCTTCAGGGCGCGGGTCACGCGCAGCTGGAGGGTGAGGTTGGCGACGGTGCCGACGAGGAAGACGATGCCGGCCGCGCCGTCCCAGCCGGTGGCCCGCCGGGCGCCGTCCGGCAGCAGCAGGTACAGCTGGTTCTCCATGGTGAACATGCCGACCATGGCGAGCGAGAAGGCCAGGAAGACGCGGTTGCCGACGACCTCGCGCCAGTCGCCGAGGACGGAGTTGTCGGTGGGGACGGCGGTACGGGCGGGCAGCACGGCGGCCTGGGCCACCGTCAGTACGGCGAAGATCGCGGCGGCGGTGAGCGCGGAGGCCCGGAAGTCGACCAGCAGCAGCGCGGAGCCGAGCAGCGGGCCGACCAGCGCGCCGGTGGTCGCGAAGACGTTGAACAGCGCGAACGCCTCGGCCTTGCGGTCGCCCGCCTCCTGCGCGAGGTACGCGCGCACGGCGGGGTTGAACAGCGCGCCGGCCAGTCCGCTGAGGACCGAGGCGGCGAGCAGCACGGCCAGACCGTCGCCCAGCGCGAAGAGCGCGAAGCCGACGGTGCGCAGGGCGCAGCCCGCAATGATGACGCCGCGCGCGCCGAGCCGGTCGGCGGCCGAGCCGCCGATGAGGAACAGGCCCTGCTGGCTGAGGTTGCGGACGCCGAGCACGATGCCGACGACCGCCGCCGACATGCCCAGGTCCTCGCCCAGGTGCACCGCGAGGTACGGGATGAGCAGGTAGAAGCCGGTGTTGACGCCGAGCTGGTTGACCAGCAGCAGGCGGATGGCGAGCGGGAAGCCGCGCATCTCGTGCCAGGTCCTTCTCATCTCGGCACCTCCTGGACGAGGCCGGCCGGTGCGGCCGTCCCGTCGGGCAGGTCGGTGTGGCGTACCGGCCGCACGCCGAGGCCCGGCTGCCGCCCGGCCCGTACGGTGCCGTCGGTGCCGCCGATGCCGGTCCACGGGTCGTGGGCGAGCAGCAGGTGGCCGTCGAGGTCGGCCCAGCGGGCGCGGTCGGCGAGGTGGACGGCGGGGGCGAGGCCGAGCGAGCTGGCGGTCAGGCAGCCGAGCATCAGCTCGGTGCCGCTGCCCGCGATCAGTTCGGCGATGCGCAGCGCCGCGTGCACGCCGCCGCACTTGGCGAGCTTGACGTTGATGCCGTGCACCCGGCCGACGAGCCGCCGGGCGTCCTCGAAGCCGACGGCGTCCTCGTCGGCGATGACGGGTATCGGGGAGCGTTCGGCGAGCCGGGCCAGTGCCTCGGGGCGGCCGGGCTCGATGGGCTGTTCGACGGCCTCGACGCCGAGGTCGGCGTACCGGGGCAGCAGGGCCGCGGCCTGTGCGGTGGTCCAGGCGCCGTTGGGGTCGAGCAGCAGCCGCGCGTACGGCGCCGCCTCGCGTACCGCGAGTACGCGTGCCAGGTCGTCCTCGGGGTCGGGCGAGCCGGCCTTGATCTTGATGACGGAGAAGCCGTGCCGGGCCAGCCGCCCGGCCTCCTCCCCGGCGGCGCGGCGCGAGCCGATGCCGATGGTGCGCGCGGTCGCGGCCCGCGGCGCCTCGTCGGCCCCCAGCAGCCGGTGCACGGGTATGTCGGCGCGCTTGCCGACGAGGTCGAGCAGGGCCGACTCGACGGCGGCGGTCACGGCGGGCGGGGTGGCAGGCCCGGGCAGTGCGCCCTCGCGCAGCGCGTCGAGCGCCGCCTCCGGCCCGTCGAAGCGGGCGAGTTCGAGGGCGGTCTCGCTGAGCAGCCGTCCGATGGTCTCGGCGTCGAGGTGGTAGTACGTGCTGGCCACGGCCTCGCCGTAGCCGCGCTGTCCTTGGTGTTCGATGGCGAGCCAGACGGCGTCGCGGGCCGCCATGGTCGAGCGGGAGATGCGCAGCGGCTCGGTGAGCCGGAGCCGTACGGTGCGCTGGCTGAGCTTCACGGGGTCCCTTCCCGGGGAGTGGGGCGTGGGGGAACGG
>NZ_NHSG01000305.1:0-10592 GCF_020024005.1 Streptomyces purpurogeneiscleroticus | reverse complement strand
ACCCTGCCCACCGTCGCGGCCCGCACCCCGTACTTCTGCTCCGGCTGCCCGCACAACACCTCCACCCGCACCGACGACGGCACGCTGGTCGGCGTCGGCATCGGCTGCCACGCGATGATCGCGCTGGACGGTGCCGGGCGCGGCACGCAGATCGGCCTGACGCAGATGGGCGGCGAGGGCGCGCAGTGGATCGGCATCGCGCCCTTCACCGACGACGCGCACTTCGTGCAGAACCTCGGCGACGGCACGTTCCACCACTCCGGCTCGCTCGCCGTCCGCGCCGCCGTCGCCGCCGGCGTCACCATGACGTACAAGCTGCTCTACAACGACGCCGTCGCCATGACCGGCGGCCAGCGCGCCGAAGGCCGCCTCGACATCCCTGCCGTCATCCGGCTGCTCGCCATCGAGGGCGTGCGCAGGGTCGTTGTCACCACCGCGGACCCCGGCAGCTACCGCGGTGTCCGGCTCGACCCGATCGCGACCGTACGCCACCGCGATGAACTCCCCGATGTGGAGCGGGAATTGGCCGCCACCGAAGGTGTGACGGTGCTGCTGCACGACGACCGCTGCGCCGCCGAGGAGCGGCGGCTGCGCAAGCGCGGCCAGCTGCCCACGCCGGTGGAGAAGGTCGCCATCAACGAGCGGGTGTGCGAGGGATGCGGGGACTGTGGGGAGAAGTCGACGTGTCTGTCCGTCCAGCCCGTCGAGACCGAGTTCGGCCGCAAGACCCGTATCCACCAGGCGTCCTGCAACACCGACCTCAGCTGCCTCAAGGGGGACTGCCCCTCCTTCCTGCTCGTCGAGCCGGGCCGCAAGGAGCCCCGGAAGATCCCGGACCTGCCGGTGGAACTGAGCGAACCGGCCCGCCGGTTCGGCCCCGGCGGCACCCTGCTGCGGATGCCCGGCGTCGGCGGCACCGGCGTGGTCACCGTCTCCCAGATCCTCCAGATGGCGGCCCGGCTGGACGGCCTGTACGCGGCCGGGCTGGAGCAGACCGGCCTTGCGCAGAAGGGCGGCCCCGTCCTCAGCGACCTGCGGATCGCCAAGACGCCGGTGACCGGATCGCTGCGCGCCTCGCGCGGCACCGCCGACGTCCTGATCGGCTTCGACCTGCTCGGCGCCGCCTCCGACAGCAACATGGCAGTGGCACGCGCCGGCCACACCGTCGCCGTCGTCAACACCGCCGTCGTACCGACCGCCGCCATGGTCACCGGCCGCGTCGTCCTGCCCGGCTCGCCCGACGACGCCCTCGAACGCATCGAGTCGGTCACCCGCCGCGACGACAACCTCTACCTCGACGCGCAGGGCCTGTCCGAAGCCCTCTTCGCCGACCACATGCCGGCCAACATGGTGCTCATCGGCGCCGCCTACCAGCACGGCTGCCTTCCCCTGACCGCCGAGGCCGTCGAGAACGCCATCCGCCTCAACGGCGCCGCCGTCGAGAAGAACCTCGCGGCCTTCCGCTGGGGCCGCGCCGCGGTGCTCGACCGCGCGGCCGTCACCGCCGCACTGGCCGTCCCGGAGCGCCCGGTCGTCGAGATCACCCCGGCCGCCGCGTCGATCGCCGCCGAGCACACCGCCGACGAGGAGCTGCGAGCGGCCGTCGCCACCCGCACCGCCGACCTCATCGACTACCAGGACGAGCGCTACGCCCGCCGGTACGCCGACGACGTGGCCCGCGTCGCGGCCCTCGCCCAGGAGCGTGCCGGCGCCGAAGCCGGTACCTCCATCGCCCTCGCTTACGCCCGCGGCCTGCACAAACTGATGGCGTACAAGGACGAGTACGAGGTGGCCAGGCTGCACCTCGACGCCACCGAACAGGCCAAGCTGCGCGACGAGTTCGGCGCGGGATCGTCCGTCTCCGTCCTCCTCCACCCGCCCGTCCTGCGCGCCCTCGGCATGAAGCGCAAGATCCGGCTGCGCCGCACCGCGCCGGCCGCCTTCCGCGCCCTGCGCGCCGGCCGCGTGCTGCGCGGCACCTCGCTGGACCTCTTCGGATACGCCGAGGTCCGCCGCGTGGAGCGCGCCCTGATCGGCGAGTACCGCCAGTTGGTGCGCGGCGCGCTCGCGCACCTCACGCCGGAGAACACCGACGCCGTGCGCGCCGTCGCGGAGCTGCCGGACCTCGTACGCGGGTACGAGGACATCAAGCTCGCGCGCGTCGCGGACTTCCGCGAGCAGGCCCGCGCCGCGCTCGCGGCTCTCGGTACCACCCCCGCCCGCGCCGCAGCGGGCATGCACACGGAGGCACGATGACCGTCGACCGGCTGCTGCCCACCCAGGAGGCCGAGGACCTGCTCGACCTCACCCGCGACATCGCCGACAAGGAGCTCGCGCCCCGCGTCGACAAGCACGAGCGCGAAGAGCGGTACCCGGAGGGCCTGTTCGCCACCCTGGGCGCGGCCGGGCTGCTCGGCCTGCCCTACCCGGAGGAGTACGACGGCGGGGGCCAGCCGTACGAGGTGTACCTCCAGGTCATCGAGGAACTGGCGGCCCGCTGGGCGGCCGTCGCGGTGGCCACCAGCGTGCACACCATGTCGGCGTACGCGCTGATGACGTACGGCACCGAGGAGCAGCGGCAACGCTGGGCGCCGGACATCCTCGGCGGCGGTCAGGTCGGCGGCTACAGCCTCTCCGAGCCGCAGGCCGGCTCCGATGCCGCCGCGCTGACCTGCAAGGCCGTGCGGGAGACGGGCGGTTACCGGATCACCGGCAGCAAGGCGTGGATCACCCACGGCGGCAAGGCCGACTTCTACACCCTCTTCGCCCGCACCGCCGCCGGCAGCCGCGGCATCTCGTGCTTCCTCGCGCCCGGCGCCACCGAAGGGCTGACCTTCGGCCGGCCCGAGGAGAAGATGGGCCTGCACGCGATCCCGACCACCGCGGCGCACTGGGACGGCGCGCTCATCGAGGCGGACCGGCTGATCGGCAGCGAGGGCCAGGGCCTGCAGATCGCCCTGTCCGCGCTGGACTCCGGGCGGCTGGGCATCGCGGCCTGCGCCACCGGCGTCGCGCAGGCGGCCCTGGACGCGGCCGTCACGTACGCCAACGAGCGCACCGCCTTCGGCCGGAAGATCATCGACCACCAGGGCCTCGGCTTCGTCCTCGCCGACATGGCCGCCGCCGTCGACTCGGCACGCGCCACGTACCTCGACGCCGCGCGCCGCCGCGACGCGGGCCGCCCCTACAGCCGCCAGGCCAGCGTCGCCAAGCTCATCGCGACCGACGCCGCGATGAAGGTCACCACTGACGCGGTGCAGGTCTACGGCGGTTACGGTTACACCCGGGACTTCCCGGTCGAGCGCTACATGCGCGAAGCCAAGATCATGCAGATCTTTGAGGGGACGAACCAGATCCAGCGGCTGGTGATCAGCAGACAGCTGTCCCGGCCGTGAGCCGAGGGAACGGGGGAGTGAACGATGTACGCGAGGTCCCTGGGGGACGACGGCGCTGAGCTGCGCCCGCTCGAACCGTGGCAGGCCGGGGAGTTCCTGGCCCACATCGAGCGGGGCCGGGAGTTCATCGGGCAGTACGTCGGCCTGCCGGACGTCGTCACGGACCTGGAGTCGAGCCGCGCGTACCTCCACTCGTACGCGGAGAAGGCCGCGGCCGACACCGGATGCGTCCACGGCATCCGGTCGGACGGCAAGCTGGTCGGCGGGGTCCTCCTCCGGACGATGGACCTCGCGAGCGGCACCGCCGAGGCGGGCTGCTGGCTGGAGCCGTCGGCGGCGGGCAGGGGGCTGGTCACCAGGGCCGTGCGCGTGCTCATCGACTGGGCCGTCGAGGAGCGCGGCATCCACCGCGTGGAGTGGCACGTCTCCTCGGCGAACGCGCCCAGCATCGCCGTGGCCCGGCGGCTCGGCATGACCAAGGACGGTGTCCTGCGCGAGAGTTACCCCTACCGGGGCACACGGCACGACATGGAGGTCTGGTCGGTCCTCGCCCCGGAGTGGCGCGCGGGCAAAGGAGATCCGGCATGCTGATCGATGAGCTGCGGGCGGAGTTGCCGGGTGGGCGGCTGGTCGAGGATCCGGAAGTTGCCGCGGGGTTCGTTCACGACGAGGCCGAGTGGGCGCCGCACGGCAGTCCGTGTGCCGTGGTCCGGCCGCGCACCGCGGAGGAAGTGCGCACCGTGGTCCGCGGCTGCCTGCGGCACGGCGTCCCGCTCGTCACCCGCGGCGCCGGCACCGGCCTCTCCGGCGGTGCCAACGCCGTCGAGGGATGTGTCGTGCTGTCGACGGAGCACATGAACACGATCCGGGAGATCGACCCGGTCGAACGGCTCGCGGTCGTCGGGCCCGGTGTCGTCAACGACGACCTGCGTGCCGCCTGCGCCGAGCACGGCCTGTGGTATCCGCCGGACCCGGCCAGCGCCCCCTGGTCCACCATCGGCGGCAACGTCGCGACCAACGCGGGCGGCCTGTGCTGCGTGAAGTACGGCGTCACGCGTGACTACGTGCTCGGGCTGGAGGCCGTCACCGGTACCGGCGAGCTGGTCCGGCTGGGGCGGCGGACCGCCAAGGGCGTCGCCGGGTACGACCTCGCCGGGCTCCTCGTCGGCTCCGAGGGCACGCTCGGCGTGATCACCGAGATCACCGTACGGCTGCGCCCGCAGCGGGAGCCGGAGCGCACCGTCGCCGGGTACTTCTCCTCCGTCGTGGCCGCGGGCCGCGCCGTCGCCGCGGTCGGTGCCGCCGGCCTCACCCCCTCCGCACTGGAGCTCATCGACCGGCACTGCCTGGCCGCCGTCGACAAGTGGAAGAACATGGGCCTGTCCGTGGACGCGGACGTGGTGCTGCTCGGGCGCACGGACGCGCCGGGCCCGGCCGGGGAGCAGGAGGCCGCGCGCATGCTGGCCTGCTTCGAGGAGGCCGGCGCCACCTGGGCCGCGCAGTCCACGGACCAGGAGGAGGCCGACGCGCTGTTCGCGGCCCGGCGGCTCGCCTACCCGGCGCTGGAACGCCTCGGCCCGGTCCTCACCGAGGACGTGTGCGTCCCCAAGGCCGCGGTACCGGAAATGCTCGCCCGCATCGAGCGCGCCGCCGCCCGCCACGACACCCTCATCGCCAACATCGCGCACGCCGGCGACGGCAACCTCCACCCGCTGCTGATCACCCCGCCCGGCGACACCGCGGCCCGGGAGCGTGCCCAGGCCGCCTTCCACGAGATCATCGCGGACGCGATCGACCTCGGCGGCACGGTCACCGGCGAACACGGCGTCGGACTCCTCAAGCGCGACGGCCTGGCACAGGAGCTGTCCGCGCCCGTCCTGGACATGCACCACGCGATCAAGGCCGCGCTGGACCCGCAAGGCATCCTCAACCCGGGCAAGGTCGTGCCGGACCGCGCCCGCGCGCAGGGCGCCGGCTGACCCGCGCGCACGGCCCGCCTGTCCGCGTGCGGTCCGTGCCCTCTACGCTGCTGATCATGCGCTGGTCCGCGGCGGTGCCGGGCGCAGCAGACAAGAGGGACGAGGGGGACGAACACTTCCATGCACGGTCTCGAAACCGCGGATCCGCCGGCCCTGGGCGGCTATCCGCTGCTGGCCAGGCTCGGCGCGGGCGGCATGGGGCAGGTGTACTTGTCCCGCACCCCGTCCGGACGGCCGCTGGCACTGAAGACGGTCCGCTCCGACCTCGGCGCCGAGCTGGGCTTCGAAGCGCGCTTCGACCGGGAGATCCGCAACAGCGACCGGGTCCGTTCCCCGTGGTCCGTCGCCGTCGTGGACCACAGCGTCGCCGGGCAGCGGCCGCAGTGGCTGGCCACCGAGTACGTACCGGCGCCATCGCTCGGCGAATGGGTCGAGAAGCACGGCCCGCTCCCCGAACCGGCCCTGCTGGCGCTGGCCGCCGAACTGTGCGGCGCGCTCCAGGCCGTGCACGGGACCGGTCTCGCGCACCGGGACGTCAAGCCCGGCAACGTCCTGCTGGCCGGTGACCATCCGCGGCTGATCGACTTCGGTATTGCCCGTGCCGCCGACGACTCCCGACACACCCACACGGGCGGCATGATCGGCTCACCCGGCTTCCTCGCGCCCGAGCAGGCCACCGGAACCGGGACCGCGGCGCCCGCCGACGTGTTCTCGCTGGCCGCGGTCCTGGCCCACGCCGCGACCGGCCGCGGCCCCTTCACCCGGCCCGCGGAGAACGCCTCGGCGCCCGTGCTGCTGTACCGGATCGTCCACGAGGACCCCGACCTCGACGGCGTGCCGGAGACACTGCGGCCGCTGCTGGTGTCCTGCCTGGCCAAGCAGCCGGAGGAACGGCCGTCGGCGGACGTGCTGGGCGAGCGGCTGGAAGGGATCGGCGCCCGTGTGCACCAGTGGCGGCAGACGGTCCCCGCCGCACTCGCCGAGGACCTGGCCGCCCGCGAACGGTCGATGCGCAGGCTGGCCGACGCCCCGTCCGCGCCGCGGCAGGCGCCCGGGCCGGCGCCCGCCACGCCGGGCTTCGGCCCGCCGCCCACCATGGCACCGCCCCGCACCCCGTCGCCGGTCTTCGCGCAGCCGCCGGTTCCCGGGCCGCTGCCGCAGCCCGTGCAGACCCCGCACTCCGTACAGGCACCGCACTCTGTGCAGACCCCGCACGCCGTTCAGGCACCGCTGCCCGCTCAGGCCCCGGTCGCACCGAAGCGGCTCTCGAACCGGGTGCTGGTCACCGGAATCCTGCTGGTGTTCCTGCTCTCGCCCCTGATCAGCCGATCGATGCGGGAAGTGGTGCCGTTCGCCCTCCTCCTCGCCCCCTTCGTACTGGTGGGCTTCCTGATCCGCCGGAACGTTGTCCGACGCCGGAGAGAAAGCGGTCGCTAGCCGCCCGGCGCCGGTCCGTACGACGGAAAACCGAGGTCCGTGGGAAATGGGGGACCTGGGGGCGCTAGCGTGGTGCGTGCCGTTGACCACCGGCTGCGGGCCGGGCGCGGACGCATTACGGGGAGGAAGAACACCATGCAGGTCGGAGCCGTCTGTTGAGAATCTTGCACACCTCCGACTGGCACCTCGGGCGCTCGTTCCACCGCGTGAACATGCTCGGCCACCAGCGCGCCTTCCTCGACCACCTCATCGAGACCGTCCGCAGCCGGCAGGTCGACGCGGTGCTCGTCGCGGGCGACGTGTACGACCGGGCCGTCCCGCCGCTCGCCGCCGTCGACCTCTTCGACGACGCGCTGCACCGCCTCGCCGACCTCGGCGTGCCCACCGTCATGATCTCCGGGAACCACGACTCGGCCCGCCGGCTCGGCGTCGGCGCCCGCCTCATGGCGAAGGCCGGCATCCACCTGCGCACCGACCCGGCCGGCTGCGGCACTCCCGTCCTGCTCGCCGACGACCACGGCGACGTGGCCTTCTACGGCCTGCCGTACCTGGAGCCCGCGCTGGTCCGCGACACCCTCGGCGCCGAGAAGGCCCGCCACACCCAGGTGCTGGGCGCGGCCATGGACCGGGTACGGGCCGATCTCGCCGGCCGCCCCGCCGGCACCCGCTCCGTCGTCCTCGCGCACGCCTTCGTCACCGGCGGCGCGCCCAGCGACAGCGAGCGCGACATCACCATCGGCGGCGTCGCCTCCGTACCGGCCGAGGTCTTCGACGGCGTGGACTACGCGGCCCTCGGCCATCTGCACGGCTGCCAGACGATCACGGAACGGGTGCGGTACTCCGGCTCCCCGCTCGCGTACTCCTTCTCCGAGGTGCACCACCGCAAATCGATGTGGCTGATCGACCTGGGCGCGGACGGCGCCGTGGCGGCGGAGCGGCTGCCGTGCCCCGTGCCGCGCCCGCTCGCCCGCCTCCGCGGCCGCCTGGAGGACCTGCTCGCCGACCCGGGCCTCGCCGCGCACGAGGAGTCCTGGATCGAGGCCACCCTCACCGACCCCGCGCGCCCGCACGAGCCGATGGCCCGGCTCACCGCGCGCTTCCCGCACACCCTCGCCCTCTCCTTCGAGCCCGAGGCGCGTGACGGCGGGCCCGAGGTCTCCTACGCGCAGCGGCTGCGCGGCCGCAGCGACCAGGAGATCGCCGAGGATTTCGTGGCCCACGTACGCCCGGGCCGCGCCGCCGACGCGGCGGAACGCGCCCTGCTCGGCGCCGCGCTCGACGAGGTACGGACCGACCAGGCGGCGAAGGAGTCGGCGTGAAGCTGCACCGGTTGACGCTCACCGCCTTCGGGCCGTTCGGCGCCGCCCAGACCGTCGACTTCGACCGGCTCTCCGGCGCCGGGCTCTTCCTGCTGCACGGCCCGACCGGCGCCGGCAAGACCTCCGTCCTGGACGCCGTCTGCTTCGCGCTGTACGGCTCCGTGCCCGGCGCCCGCCCCGGCGGCCAGTCCCTGCGCAGCGCCCTCGCGGCCCCCGGCACGTCCACCGAGGTCGTCCTCGACCTGACCGTCGCCGACCGCAGGCTGGAGATCATCCGGCGGCCCGAGCAGCCCCGCCTGAAGAAGCGCGGCACGGGCACGACGATGGAGAAGGCGTACAGCGCGCTGCGCGAGTACGACCCGGCGACGGGGCAGTGGCAGGCGCTCAGCCGGTCGCATCAGGAGATCGGCGAGGAGATCCAGCAGCTGCTCGGCATGAGCAAGGAGCAGTTCTGCCAGGTCGTACTGTTGCCGCAGGGCGAGTTCGCGAAGTTCCTGCGGGCCGACGCCGAGGCCCGCGCCAAGCTGCTCGGCCGGCTCTTCGACACCCGGCGCTTCGCCGCCCTCGAGGAACGGCTCGCCGTGCTGCGGAAGACGGCGGCCGACCGGGTCACCGCCGCCGACGACCGGCTGCTCGCGCTCGCCCACCGGATGGCCCAGGCGGCGGGCGGCACCCCTGACCTGCGCGACCCGTCGGTGCCCGCGCCGGGGTCGGCGGAGGGGCCGGGCACCGGTACGGCTCGCGGCGATGCCAGCGGTACGGTTCGCGGCTCGTCCACCGGCCCGGCCCGCGGCTCCCGTACGCGGACGAAGAAACCGGCCGTACGGACGGACGCAGCCCCCGCGCCCGGCGAACCGGGCTTCGCCGCCACCGTCCTGGCCTGGGCGGCCGTGGCCCGGGCCGGCGCGCGCGAGCGGCTGGAGATCGCCGAGGCGGCGGCCACCACGGCCGAGACCGCGGCGGCCGAGGCGGCCCGGACCCTGGAGGAGACTCTCGAACGCGCCCGCCTCCAGCAGCGGCACGCCGAGGCCCGCCGCCGCGCCGACGTGCTCGCAGCGCAGGCGGCAGACCGCGAGCGGGCCCGGCAGCGGCTGGACCGCGCCCGCAAGGCCCAGCGCGTCGCCCCCGGACTCGCCCTGCGCGACGCCGCCTGGCGCGACCACGAAGCGGCGCAGGCCGCCGAACGCCGCTCCCGCGAGCGGCTGCGCTCCGACCTCGTGGATGCGGGCAGCGACCAACTGGCCGCGCTTGAACACCGGTTGAGAGGCGAACTCGGCTCCCTCGAAGCGGCCCGCCGCGACGAGCGCCGCGCCGCCGACATCATCACCGAACGCGCCGCACTGGACCGCGAGGCGCGCGCCGACGAACAGACCCTCCTGGACGCCGCCGACTGGCTGTCCGGCTGGGAGGCCACCCGTACCGCGCACCAGCACCGCATCGAAACCGCCCAGGAGGCGGCGTCCCGCGCCGAACAGCTCGGTGCCCGCCTCGAACCGGCCGAAGCCCGGCTGGCCGCCGCCCGCCGCCGCGACCGCGCCACCACTCAACTCGCCGACGCCGAGCGGGAGTTGCTGCGCGCCCGGGAGGCCGCGACCGCGGCCCACGAGGAGTGGCTGAAGCTCAGGGAAGCGCGGCTGCACGGCATCGCCGCCGAACTGGCCAAGAACCTGGAAGCCGGTGCGCCGTGCGCCGTCTGCGGCGCGACCGAACACCCGGCGCCCGCCCGTACCGAAGCCGGTCATGTGGACCGGGAACGGGAGGAGGCCGCGTTCGCCGCGTACGAGCGTGCCGTCGCCGCCCGCGAGGAGGCCGAGCGGGCCGGGCAGTCCGTGAAGGAGGAGCTGGCCGCCGCCACCGCGGGCGCCGGCAACGCGCCGGTCGCCGCGCTCGCCCAGGAACTGGAGGAGCTGCGGGCGGAACACAACGCCGCGCACGCCGCCGGCGCCGGGCTGCACGCCGCCCGCGAAGCCCTCGCCCACGCCGAGCGCGAGTACGAGCAGCGCCGCGCGGAACAGCAGGCAGCCCAGCAGCGCACCGCGGCCCGCGACTCCCGCCGCGAGGCCCTGGACCGCGAGGAGAACGCGCTGGCCGAAGGGTTGCGCCGGGCTCGCGGCGACAGCGCGAGCGTTGCCGAGCGCGCGCACCGCCTGGAGCGGCAGACCGCGCTGCTCGCCGAGGCGGTGACCGCGGTACGGGACGCCGAGACCGCCGCCGAGCGCCTGAAGGAAGCCGACGCGGCCCTCGCCGACGCCGCGTACAAGGCGGGCTTCGACACTCCGCGGGACGCCGCCGCTGCCCTGCTGAGCGACGACGAATGGCGGCGCGTGCAGGGGCAGTTGGATGCCTGGCAGGCCGAGGAGACCGCGGTCGCGGCGGAGCTCGCCGACCCGCGCACCGCCGACGCCGCTGCCCTCCCGCCCGCCGACACCGACCGGGCCCGCGCCGTCTCCGACGCCGCGGCC
>NZ_NHSG01000304.1:0-5105 GCF_020024005.1 Streptomyces purpurogeneiscleroticus | reverse complement strand
GGTGGGGATGATCGCGGTGACCGAGGAGTGCAGATCGCTGTCGGCCGCGTCTCCGGCTTCGGGGGCGGGACCGGATCCGGCTTCGGGGTCGGCCAGGTCGTCCACGGTGAAGACGGCGGTGGACTCGGCAGCGGCCTCGTACGGACCGGCAGCGGCCTCGTACTGGCCGGTGTCGAACTGACCGGTGTCGAACTGGCCGGTGTCGAACTGACCGGTGTCGAAGTGGCCGGTTCCGTACTGGGTCGCTTCGAACTGGTCGACCTGGTCGAACTGAGCGTCCTGGGGGGCGGCCTCGTAGCCCTCGGCCGCCGGCCAGGTGCCGCCGACCGTGTCGTACGCACCGGTGTCATACGCCCCGGTGTCGTACGCACCGCTCACGTCGTACGTGCCGGTGTCATACGTTCCGGTGTCGTACGCAGCGTTCACGTCGCTCACGTCGTACGTGCCCGTGGCATCGTACGACGGATACGCATACGGGTCGTACGCACCGGTCTCGTACCCCGCGGGGTACGTACCGCCGTCGTACGTTCCGTTCGCTTCGTACGCACCGCTCACGTCGTACGTGCCCGTGTCATAGGTGCCAGTGTCGTACGTGCCGGTGTCGTACGTGCCGGTGTCGTACGTGCCGGTGTCGTACGTGCCGGTGTCGTACGTCCCGCCGCCGTAGGCCGCCGTGTCGTAGGCACCGGTGTCGTACGCGGGCGCTCCGTAGGCGTCGTACGCACCGCTCACGTCGTAGGTGCCGGTGTCGTACGTACCGGCGGCATACGCGCCGGTGTCGTACGTGCCGGTGGTGTACCCGTCGTACGCGGCGTAACCGAGCTGGGCGTCCTGCTGTCCGTGCGGCTCGTAACCGGGGTGGGACCCGTACGAGGAGTCAGCAGCAGAGCCGGTCGGGTCTGTGTTCCCCGACGGGTGACGGTCGTTCACCACCAACTTCTCTTTCGCCTCGGCAGCAGGAGAATTAGCGGCGACTGTACCCGGCGGTATGCGACGGCGACAATCTTCCGTAGGTTTCGGGCCCTTCCAGACCGGGCATTTGGCCGTCTTTCGGAGGACGCCCGGCATGTTCTTGGCCCGACGTTCGATGAATGTTCGACATCGATTGGCGTAGTCGTCGTGATCGGGATCAGGCGACGGATGCCTGGTCGGACGCGAGCCCGTCCGCCGCGTCGCCGGGATTCTCCGACCGGGCCGGATTCGTCGGATCCGCCGAGGCCAGCGCCTCGCGGATGCCGGCCGCGACCGTGCCGTTGACCGGAAAAGCCAGATGTCCGACACCGGAGACATGGATGTTCCGGCACCGCAGATCGGCATGATTGATCTGTGCCGTCTCGGTCGGAACCATCATCTGATCGAGATCGCTCCAGAAGCAGACGAAAGACGTCCGGCAATTCGGCGCGGGCCGGGCCAACTCCTTGATCACGTCGGAATCCGGCCGCATCTGGCGCACGAGCGGATGCGCGGGCAGCAGCGAGGCGAGCCGGGTGCCGCCGTGCGGGGTGCCGAGCGTGACCAGCGTCCGGATCCGCGCGTCGCCTCCCAGCCGCTGCACGTAGTACCGCGCGATCAGGCCGCCGAGGCTGTGTCCCACCAGGTCGATGCGCCGGTGACCCGTGCGCTCGCAGACGTCCTCCACATGCCGGCCGAGCAGCTCCGCGGCCTTGCGTATGTCGCACGTGAGAGGGGAGTAGTTGAGCGCCTCGAGATGACGCCAGCCGTGCCGGCGCAGCGAGCGGCGCAGCAGGACGAAGACGGAACGATTGTCGATGAAGCCGTGCAGCAGGAGCACCGGCGGATGCGACCGGCCCTCGGTCGGCAGCATGGCGGGCGCGGGCAGCGGTTCTGCCGTGGCCTGCGCCCAGGCGTTCGATCTGCCGCCGCCTGTCCCGGCGTGCGCACCGGCGTGCGCCCCCGTTTCCGTCCCGGCCGCGGCCGTGGACGCTTTGGTTCTGGTGGCTTTCGGCCCGGACTTCGTACCTGCGGACGGCGGCCGTCCGGCATCGCGTACCGCGTCGGCGGCCGAGTCCGCGGCCGGGCCTGCGGGCGTGCCTCTGGCCGGGCCGGTGGGTGAGCCCCCGGCCGAGCCCCTGGTCGAGTCCGCGGCTGCGCCCGCGCGGGCTGCCGCTGCCGCGGCCTGCTCCTGCGAAACGCCCATGGGGTACAGCAGGAGGTGCCCGGCGAGCACCGCCAGCTCCCAGACCGTGACGCGCAGCATGGCGGCGGAGGGGCGGATCAGACAGCAGAGAAAGGGCAGGGCCTTCATCGGCCGACCTCCGAACGGCACACGGAGGACGCCTCTGTCCCCCGTTATGCCCTCAAGGGGAGCCGTTGGGTGCGTACACGGCCCCCGTGCACCGTGCTCGCCGATGACGTTGAGGTACCGGCGCGGACCGCCGACGGGTGTCACCCGAAGCGGCCCCGCGGCTCTGCGGCTGCCATACGTGCCGACCGTGCTGTCCGTTCCGTCTCTCCCGGCCGGCCTGTCCGTACGTGACGCGGTACCTCTTCCCCGCACACCGTGCGTGTGCATGGGGGCCTGTACGTACCCGGAATGCGCACTGCCGTGCCGCGCGGCTACGGCGCGGCGGTGCGGCAATCTGCTGCGGCTCCCTGCGCCGCCCCGCAGACGCCCCCGCCGCCTTGCGGCGGCGGAGGAGATGCGGCGTACGGCGCTAGCGAACGTGTCCCACGTGTGATTTCCCCCTCCCTCCATGTCGCGAAACGGCTCCGTGCGCGATGCTGGGGATAACGTTCGTTCACGCTGGCGGCCGCCCAGGCGGCCGCATATTCGGTTGTCGGCTCGACGGCGCTGGTCAAGGCCGGTGCCGCGCTTGGCTTGGAGGCAGTGATGGGTGTGACCGGTCCGATCCGTGTGGTGGTGGCCAAGCCGGGGCTCGACGGCCACGACCGTGGTGCCAAGGTCATCGCGCGGGCCCTGCGGGACGCGGGCATGGAGGTCATCTACACCGGGCTCCACCAGACCCCGGAGCAGATCGTGGACACCGCGATCCAGGAGGACGCCGACGCGATCGGCCTCTCGATCCTCTCGGGCGCGCACAACACCCTCTTCGCGAAGGTGATCGCACTGCTCAAGGAGCGCGACGCGGAGGACATCAAGGTCTTCGGCGGCGGCATCATCCCCGAGGCCGACATCGCGCCGCTCAAGGAGCAGGGGGTCGCCGAGATCTTCACCCCGGGCGCCACGACGGCCTCCATCGTCGAGTGGGTGAACGCCAACGTCCGCCAGCTGACGGCCTGAGCGAGCCGCGGCTCGCGCCTGCTCCGTCTCCTTCTCCGGCCCCGGCGTCGGTCCCGGCCCGGGCGCGGGGCGCCTCCGTGCCCGAGCGCCCGTCCGGGAGTCCGCCCGAGCGCCCGTCCGGGAGTCCGCCCGAGCCCCCGTCCAGGGGGCTGCCCGGGGGCTCACGGCCCCGCTCCGGCGTGCTTGGAGTCCGCCCCGGCGCACGAGGCGTCTCCCGCGGCGTGCGCGGTGTCCCTCTCGGCGTACGAGGTGTCTCTCTCGGCGTGCGGGGTGTCTCTCTCGGCGTGCGGGGCGGCCTTCTCGGCGTGCGAGGTGTCTTCCGCGGCGTGCGGGGCGTCGGCCTGCCGGGAGTCTCCCTCGGTCTGCCGGGCGTCCCCGTCGGTCAGTTCGGAGTGCATCGTGGCGCGGAGCCGGAGGGTGCCGACCAGGCGCTGGAAGGCTTCGGACCAGTAGCCGTCCGCGCCGGGCGAGCCGTCCTCCGGCTCGCCGCCCTGTGCCGTGAGCATGTCG
Source organism: Streptomyces purpurogeneiscleroticus (assembly GCF_020024005.1). Classification (NCBI taxonomy): domain Bacteria; kingdom Bacillati; phylum Actinomycetota; class Actinomycetes; order Kitasatosporales; family Streptomycetaceae; genus Streptomyces; species Streptomyces purpurogeneiscleroticus. The sequence goes on along the minus strand of NZ_NHSG01000304.1, from coordinate 1,333 downwards.
AGCCGATCCGCCGCGGCCGGGTCCAGACACCGTTCGGCCAGCCCCATCACCCCGCTGAAGCTCCACGGATAGCTGCCGGCGTCCCGCGCGATGTCCAGCGCGTCGACCACCGCCCGGCCGAGCGGTTCGGACCACGGCACGGCGCACACCCCCAGCAGCCGGAACGCGTCCGACAGCCCGTGCGACGCGACGAACTCCGCCACCCACTCCGCGCGTTCCCCCTCGGGCAGCACTCCCAGCAGCTTCGCCGCGTCCCGCGACGACCCGGCCTCCCCGGACGCCCCGGTCTCCCCACCGGAAACGGCGCTGCCCGCTGTCCCGCTGCCGGCTGCGGTCGGGGCGCCCAGGAGCGCCTGTGCCCAGGCGGCGTTCCGCTGGCGCACCGCCGCCCGGCACCAGGCGTCGTGCACCTCCGTGCGCAGCCCGTCCGCCACCGGCAGCGCAACGATCTCCTCCGGGGTGCGGCACCCCAGTAGCCCCGACCACACCCCGAGCGGCGTCGCTTCGAGCAACTGGCCCATCCACCAGGCACGTTCGCCTCGCCCGGCCGGCGCCTGCGCCACCACGCCGTCCCGCTCCATGCCCGCATCGCACGCCCGCGGCGGCGTCACGACGAGCACCGGATCCGCGACCGGATCCGCGACCGGACCGGTGGCCGGGGCGTCGAGCCGGAGGCAGGCCGTGGCGCGCTCGGCCATGCGGGAGGCCAGGGCGGACTCCGGGAGAGCGGAGAGCAGTTCGGCCGCCGTCGCCCGGACGTTCCGGCTGCGGTCGGACAGCGCCTTCTCCAGGAACGGCTCGTCGGCCGGCGACAGCCCTTCGCGGAGCGAGTCCAGGAACATCAGCCGGTCCTCGGCCCGTTCGGTGGACCACGTGCCCGCGAGCAGCGCCAGGCCCGCCGCCGGATCGAGGCGGCGGGTTGCCGACAGCAGCGCGACCCGCTCCGCGAACAGGCCCTCCTCCCAGAGGCGTTGGCTCGCCGCCTGGTCCTGCCGCGCCGGCAGCGCCGCCGCGCCGCCGATCCCGCGCAGCGCGAACTTCCAGTCGTCGTTCAGCCGCGCCAGCCAGAGCGCCCGCGGCCCGGCCAGCGCGAGCGCGGCCGGCCGCAAGTCCGTACGGGCCCGGGCCGCGTCCAGCAGGGCCGGCAGCAGCGCGGCGGGCGCGCGGTACCCCCGCTCCCCGGCCGTCGCGAGCCACTGCGGCAGCAACTCCGTCAGGTCGGGGGCCGCGCCGCGCCGGCTGCCGGCGTGCCCGCCCCGGTCGGCCAGCAGCAGCGCGAGCCTCCGCCGCGCCGCGTCCGGCAGCTCGGGACGCGGATCCGGCGGGGCGAGGG
>NZ_NHSG01000303.1:0-35967 GCF_020024005.1 Streptomyces purpurogeneiscleroticus | reverse complement strand
AAAGCCCCCCTCGCCCGTTGAAACGGCAAGGGGGGCCTCGCGCCGAAACGTTGCTTTACGCCTCGCGCCTCACGCCGGCTGCGTAGCCGCCGCGATCCGCTCCTGGCGCAGCGCCTCGTACCAGTGGTCGTTCACCGGCGGCAGCGCGTTGACGTCCAGCGCCAGCTTGATCAGCAGGTCGGCGATGTGCGGGTTACGGGCCATCACGGGACCGTGCATGTACGTACCGAAGACCGTGTCGTTCCACGCGCCCTCGTAGCCGTCACCCACGCCGTTGCCGTTGCCGAACCGTACCTTCGCGAACGGGCGGGCGGTCTGCCCGAGGTGGGTGACGCCCTGGTGGTTCTCGAAGCCGGTCAGCGGCGGGAGGTTGAGGCTCGGGTCGATGTCGGCCAGTACGTCACCGACGCACCGCTCGCCCTCGCCGCGGGTGCTCACCACGTCCAGCAGCCCGAGGCCCTGCTCGCGCTCGCCCAGGTCGTTGATGAACTCATGGCCCAGGATCTGGTACCCGGCGCACACCGAGAACACGATCGCGCCATTGGCGACCGCCCGGTTCAGACCGCCGTCCCGGCGCAGCCGCTCGGCCGCCAGCCGCTGCGGCCGGTCCTCGCCGCCGCCGATCAGGTAGATGTCGCCCGAGGTGGGGATCTGCTGGTCGGAGCGGACGTCCAGGCGCTGGACGTCCAGCCGGCGCTGCCGCGCCCGGCGCTCCACCACCAGCGCGTTGCCCTGGTCCCCGTACGTGCTCAGCAGGTCCGGGTAGATCCACACCAGACGCAGGCTGTTGTCACTCATGCTTGCTCGTCCTTGTCCGTTGCGGATCGGGTCAGTTGCCCACGCGGCGGCGCAGGTCCTGGAAGGCGGTGTAGTTGGCGATGACCTCGATACGGCCGGGCGGTGCCTTCCGTACGGCCTCATCGACGTTCTCGCACACCTGGAAGTCCAGGCCCGCGACCTCCAGCCGGACCGCGAGGTCCAGCTTGCGGTCGCCGATCACGAAGATCGGGTGGCCGGAGAGCCGGGTGTAGTCGACGTCCCAGAGCCAGGAGGTGTCCGTACCGTCGGCGCCGCGGGCGTTGACGGACAGGATGACCGGGGTCGGCGGCGGGTCGATCAGCGAGAAGGTCTCCAGCCAGCCGGCCGGGTTCTTCGCCAGCAGCAGCCGCAGCTCGCGCTCCATGAAGGAGACCACGTCGTACCGGCCCGCGACCGCCTGGACCGAGTACATCCGCTCCAGGGCGACCTGCGGGGGCACGCCGAAGGCCGCGGCCACCGCGGCCGAGGTCGTGGCGTTGGCCTTGTTCGCGCGGCCGGGCAGCTGGAGCTTGATCGGCCAGGCCGAGCCGTGCGGGTCCAGCACGTGGTCGCCGGAGAGCGCCCAGCTCGGCGTCGGGCGGCGGAAACCGCACTCGCCGCAGAACCAGTCGTCGCCGGGGCGCTGCATCACGCCGCCGCAGGACGGGCAGGACCAGGCGTCGTCCTTCCACTCCTGGCCCGCCGCGACCCATACGACGTTGGCGGACGAGGAGGCCGCCCAGACGATCAGCGGGTCGTCGGCGTTGGCGACGACGAGCGCCTTGGAGCCGGACAGGCCCTCGCGCCACTTCTCCGCCAGCATGCGGGTCTCGGCGGCGCGGTCGAGCTGGTCACGCGAAAGGTTGAGCAGCGCGATGGCCTTGGGGGTGACGTCCCGGGCGACACCCGCGAGGTACTTCTCGTCGACCTCGATGACGCCGTACTTCGCGTCCGAACCCCCGGCCAGCGCCGAGGTGATGCCGGCCGGCATGTTCGCGCCGAGCGCGTTGGAGACCACCGGGCCGCTGGCCCGCAGCGCCTCCGCGATCAGCCGCGTCGTGGTCGTCTTGCCGTTGGTCGCGGACACCAGGACCACGTCCAGGTGCTGCGCGAGCCGGGCCAGCAGGTCGGGGTCGAGCCGGAGCGCGACCTTGCCACCGATCACCGATCCGCTGCCGCGGCCCACCGCGCGCGACGCCGCCGCCGCGGCCCTGCCCGCCGTCACGGCCAGCTTGGCCCGCGGCGACAGCGGGTCCGTGTTGCCTGCCATCGTCCTAGATCCTCCTTGCATCCGGCGCCCTCCTGCCCCCGGGGCCGCCGGTGGAACGCCCCTCCGTACCGGCCCGGCCGGCCGGGAGGCTGTGGTTGGGGATCAGCCTATCGATTTCCGCGCCGGGGCCCGAACCAGACCACCCGTGAGGGGGTGTGCAGGTCGCCCTTCGGCCGCCGTATCGGACGGAACGGCCGGGCCGGGCGGCCGGGACCGGAACGCTGCTGGTCATCGACCGGAACGTACCCTTGCCCCCATGCGAAACCGCGCCATCCCCGGCAGTTCCGGCCGCGTCCGCCCCATGCGGCTGCTCGGCGACCCGACCCTCCACGCGCCGTGCGAGGAGGTCACCGAATTCGGTCCGGAGCTGGCGCGGCTGGTGGAGGACATGTTCGCGACGATGTACGCGGCGCGGGGTGTCGGCCTCGCCGCGAACCAGATCGGCGTCGCGCAGCGGGTGTTCGTCTACGACTGCCCGGACGACGAGGACGTCCGCCACCTCGGGCACGTGGTCAACCCCCGGCTCGTGGCGGTGGACGGCGAGCTCCTCCGCGGCCCCGAGGGGTGTCTGTCGCTGCCCGGGATCGAGGCCGGTACGCCGCGCCACGACGAGGCGGTGGTCGAGGGCGTCACGCTGGACGGGGAGCCGTGCCGGATCTCCGGTACCGGCTTCTTCGCCCGCTGCCTGCAGCACGAGTGCGACCACCTGGACGGCGGCCTGTACCTCGACCACCTCACCGGCCTGCGCCGCCGCCGAGCGCTGCGGGCGGCGGCGAGAGCGCCGTGGGCGGGGCGGACGGTGGCGGGCTAGCGGGCCCCTCCTGTCCTTCCTGCCCCTCCTGTCCTTCCTGCGGCTCCTGTGGCTCAGAACCCCGGTCCCCCCGGCCGGTCGCCCGCTGCCGCGAGGCGGCCCCACAGCAGGTCCGCGAGATGCTGTACCAATTGCGCCCGCGAACACGGCTGCTCGCGGAGCCACCAGTCGCCGGCCGCGTGCATCATCCCGACGATGCCGTGGCCCCACACCCGCGCCAGCTCGTCGCCGACCGGTCCCAGGTCCACCCGCTCGGCGATGACCTGCGCGAGCTCCTCGCCCATCCGCCGCAGCAGGGGAGCGGAGTGCCGGCCGACGTCGAAGCCACTGTCGGGCGTCTGCCCCTCGTCGGACGGATGCATCAGGAAGCGGTAGACCTGCGGCCGGGCCTCGATGGCCGCGAGGTAGGTGTCGAGCGTGGCCTCGACCCGGTCCCTTCGCGGTACGGGGGAGTCCAGCGCGGCCCGCAGGCCGGCGAGGAGGGCGTCGGTGTGGCGTACGGCGAGCGCCCGGTACAGGCCGCCCTTGTCGCCGAAGTGCCGGTAGAGGATCGGCTTGGTGATGCCGGCCTCGGCCGCGATCGCGTTCATCGACGCCTCGGGGCCGTCGCGGAGCACCACGCGGTCCGCGGCCTCCAACAGCTCGCGTCGTCGGCGCTCACTGGCCGTACGGCGGCTCTCCTGTGTCATTTCCATTCGTCCGGCTCCCCGCCCTGGTGACTTCGTGCTGTTCGCGCAACGTAACACCCTGTCCCGGGACGGGAGATATCGGTCGCTGAGGTTGACAGTGCTTACTCGTGAGTAACAGACTGCTGTTACCGCAAGTAACGCACTGCTGGAGGGGTCATGGCCGAGTTCATCATGGAACTCAACGACGAGCAGAAGGAAGTCCGGGACTGGATCCATGGATTCGCCGCGGACGTCATGCGCCCCGCCGCCGCCGAGTGGGACGAGCGCGAGGAGACGCCCTGGCCGGTGATCCAGGAAGCGGCCAAGATCGGAATCTACTCGCTCGACTTCTACGCCCAGCAGTACTTCGACCCCACGGGCCTCGGCATCCCCATGGCCATGGAGGAGCTCTTCTGGGGCGACGCGGGCATCGCCCTGTCGATCGTCGGCACCGGCCTCGCCGCGGTCGGTGTCCTCGCCAACGGCACCGAGGAGCAGATCGGCACCTGGATACCGCAGATGTACGGCGACGTGAACGACGTCAAGGTCGCCGCCTTCTGCTCCTCCGAGCCCGACGCCGGCTCGGACGTCGCCTCGATGCGTACGCGTGCCGTGTACGACGAGGCCAAGGACGAGTGGGTCCTCAACGGCACCAAGACCTGGGCGACCAACGGCGGCATCGCCAACGTCCACGTCGTCGTCGCGGTCGTCGACCCGGAGCTGGGCTCCAAGGGCCACGCCTCCTTCATCATCCCGCCGGACACCCCCGGCCTCTCCCAGGGCCAGAAGTTCCAGAAGCACGGCATCCGCGCCTCGCACACCGCCGAGGTCGTACTCGACAACGTCCGCGTCCCCGGCAGCTGCCTGCTCGGCGGCAAGGAGAAGCTGGACGAGCGGCTGGCCCGCGCCCGCGAGCGCGCCAAGGCCGGCGGCGGCGAGCGCGTGAAGAACGCCGCGATGGCCACCTTCGAGGCGTCCCGCCCGGCCGTCGGCGCGATGGCCGTCGGCACCGCCCGCGCCGCGTACGAGGAGGCCCTCGAATACGCGAAGACCCGCGAGCAGTTCGGCCGCCCGATCATCGACAACCAGGGCGTCGCCTTCCAGCTCGCCGACATGCGGACGTCGATCGACGCGGCCCGGCTGCTGGTCTGGCGCGCCTCCTGGATGGCCGTCAACGGCAAGCCCTTCACCGCCGCCGAGGGCTCCCAGTCCAAGCTCTTCGCGAGTGAAACCGCAAAGAAGGTCACGGGCCAGGCCATCCAGATCCTCGGCGGCAACGGCTTCACCCGCGAGTACCCGGTGGAGCGCATGCACAGGGATGCTGCCATTTACACGATCTTCGAGGGCACGAGCGAGATCCAGCGGCTGGTGATCGCGCGGACGCTGGCGGGGATGCCGATCCGCTGACGCTCCCGGGCGGTACGCACCTCACGTGATCGGGCCGGTACGTACGCCACGTACCGGCCCGTTGCGCTGCGCGTGCCGTGCTGATCAGATCACCGGCATGGACACGACTCCACCGGACTGGCACGACTGTGGCTTCGGGGCGTCCGCGGACGATCCGCTCGGGTGCCGGGGCGCGCGGGCCGGCGCGGGCCGGTGCCTGGCACACCTCGAACCCGCCGATCGCGAGGCGTACCTGGCGGGGCTGCGGCCCGGCGCGGATCTCGACTGCCGTGGGGTGACGCTCGACGCGGAGCTGGTCAGGGACTTGCTGGCGCGGCTGCGCGGCGACGACGGCCGTCCGGTGTGCGGGGACGCCCTGTTCACGCATGCGCGGTTCACGGAGGACACGGACTTCTCGCGCGTACGGTTCGACGGCGAGGGCGTCTTCGAGGGGGCGCATTTCGAGGCGTCGGTGGTCTTCGACGGCGCGCGTTTCGAGCGGGGCGGCTGGTTCGGCGGGGCGTCGTTCGCGGGGCCCGCGGGATTCGGTGGCGTACGGTTCGCGGAGGACGCCGGATTCGGGTCAGCGGATTTCCGCGCCAGGGCGTGGTTCGGTGGCGCCCATTTCGACGGCCGGGCGTGGTTCGGGGAGACGGTTGTCCACGGTGACGCGGAATTCCTTCGGGCGGTTTTCGCCGGTGGTTGGGTGGGGCCTCTCGTATGTCAAGGAACGCTCGTGCTGCACGAGGCGGAATTCCGTAACGCCCTGCAGATAACCGTCATGGCGGCACGTATCGATGTCCGTTCCGCGCGTTTCGAAGGAACCGTCGCACTGCGCGCGCGATGGGGGACGATCGATCTCACCGATGCCGTGCTTCTCTTCCCGAGCTCGGTGGCGACCGACCTCTCCACGCCCCGCCACCCCGCCGAAGAAGCGCTCTCGGGCGCCCATGACATCGACGTGTCGATCGCCTCGATCCGCGGGGTCGACGCCTCGATGCTGCTGCTCAGCGACGTGGACCTGAGCCGCTGCCGCTTCTCCGGCGCACACCACCTCGACCAGCTGAGATTCGAGGGGAAATGGCGGCTCTCCGCCGCTCCCCGAGGAGTGCAATGGAGCCGGGGAATTCCCCGGTGGTGCACCAAGCGCCTGATCATCGAAGAAGAGCGGCTATGGCGCACGCTGCCCAGCCGCCGCCCGCCCGCGCGGCACGCCTGGGGTGACCCGCCGGAATCACCGGATGACGTACCGGGACTCGCTACGCTCACCACCACCTACCGCCAGCTCCGTAAAGCACGCGAGGACGCAAAGGACGAGCCGGGGGCGGCGGATTTCTATTACGGCGAAATGGAAATGCGTCGGTACAGTCACCGGTGGCACAAGGCGGAGCGCTGGCTGCTGCAGGCGTACTGGCTGCTCTCCGGGTACGGCCTGCGCGCCTCCCGCGCCCTCGTCGGGCTCGGCATCGCGATGGCGGCCACGATCGTGCTGATGATGGCGTTCGGGCTGCCGGACACGCCCGCGCGCCCCTACCCGGCGAGCGCCGGCGTCCTCGGGAAGCAGCACCCGCAGCTCCAGCGGCCCTTCGTTGACCGCTTCACGGGGGAGCGCGCCGAGAAGGCCGCCGACGTGGTCATCCACTCCGTGGTCTTCCGCGCCAGCGGCCAGGGCCTGACCACCGCCGGTACGTACATCGAGATGGCGTCCCGCCTCTCCGAGCCGGCCCTCCTCGGCCTCGCGGTGCTCGCCGTCCGCGGCCGCGTCAAGCGCGGCTGACCCTCCCGAGCCGCTCACCTCGCCACTTCCCACACGACGCCCTCCCCGGCTCACCTGCCGGGGAGGGCGTCGTGCTGTCCGGACCCGGCTCGGCTGAAGGGCGCGGTCCGCTCTTGACGGCTGCCGCGTCTCGCTCTACTTTCGTCTTCCATAAAGCAAAACAACTTTTCCAAGATGCGGAAACGGCGAGTTCCGGGCCTTGCGCCGGAACGTGTCCGCGTCCTGATTGGCCGACGACGCAGGAGTACTCGATGCCTCGTATGACCGCCGCGCGTGCGGCAGTGGAGATCCTCAAGCGCGAGGGCGTGACCAACGCCTTCGGCGTGCCGGGTGCGGCGATCAACCCCTTTTACGCGGCTCTGAAGGCCGGCGGCGGCATCCAGCACACGCTCGCCCGCCACGTGGAGGGCGCGTCGCACATGGCCGAGGGGTACACCCGTACCCACCCGGGCAACATCGGTGTCTGCATCGGTACGTCCGGCCCCGCCGGCACCGACATGATCACCGGTCTGTACTCCGCGACCGGTGACTCCATCCCGATCCTGTGCATCACTGGCCAGGCGCCCACCTCCGTGCTGCACAAGGAGGACTTCCAGGCCGTCGACATCGCCTCGATCGCCAAGCCGGTCACCAAGAAGGCGACGACCGTGCTGGAGGCCGCGCAGGTCCCCGGCGTCTTCCAGGAAGCCTTCCACCTGATGCGGTCCGGCCGTCCGGGCCCGGTCCTGATCGACCTGCCGATCGACGTCCAGCAGACGGAGATCGAGTTCGACCCCGAGACGTACGAGCCGCTGCCCGTTTACAAGCCTGCCGCGACCCGCGCCCAGATCGAGAAGGCCCTCTCGATGCTGAACGAGGCCGAGCGCCCGGTGCTGATCGCCGGTGGCGGCGTCATCAACGCCGACGCCTCCGACCTCTTCGTGGAGTTCGCCGAGCTGACCGGCATCCCGGTCATCCCGACCCTGATGGGCTGGGGCGTCCTCCCCGACGACCACGCGCTCAACGCCGGCATGGTCGGCCTGCAGACCTCGCACCGTTACGGCAACGAGAACTTCCTGGCGTCCGACTTCGTCCTCGGCATCGGCAACCGCTGGGCCAACCGCCACACCGGCTACAAGATGGACGTCTACCGCAAGGGCCGGAAGTTCATCCACGTCGACATCGAGCCGACCCAGATCGGCAAGATCTTCGCCCCGGACTACGGCATCGCCTCCGACGCCAAGGCCGCGCTGGAGCTCTTCGTCGAGGTGGCGAAGGAGATGAAGGCCGCGGGCAAGCTGCCGGACCGCGGCGAGTGGGCCGCCTCCACCCAGGAGCGCAAGGCCACGCTGCAGCGCCGTACGCACTTCGACAACATCCCGATGAAGCCGCAGCGCGTCTACGAGGAGATGAACAAGGCGTTCGGGCCCGAGACCCGGTACGTCACCACCATCGGCCTCTCCCAGATCGCCGGCGCGCAGATGCTGCACGTCTACAAGCCGCGCCACTGGATCAACTGCGGCCAGGCCGGCCCGCTCGGCTGGACCATCCCCGCCGCGCTCGGCGTCGCCACCGCCGACCCGGACGCGCAGGTCGTCGCGCTCTCCGGCGACTACGACTTCCAGTTCATGCTGGAGGAGCTGGCCGTCGGCGCGCAGCACCGCATCCCGTACGTCCACGTCCTCGTCAACAACTCCTACCTGGGCCTGATCCGCCAGGCGCAGATCGGCCTGGACATCAACTTCCAGGTCAACCTGGAGTTCGAGAACATCAACTCCCCGGAGCTGGGCGTCTACGGCGTCGACCACGTCAAGGTCGCCGAGGGCCTGGGCTGCAAGGCGATCCGCGTCACCGATCCGGCCGAGCTGGGCGCCGCCTTCGAGCAGGCCAAGAAGCTCGCCGCCGAGCACCGCGTGCCGGTCGTCGTCGAGGCGATCCTGGAGCGGATCACCAACATCTCCATGAGCAAGACCGCGGACATCAGTGATGTCACGGAGTTCGAGGAGATCGCCACCGAGCCGTGGCACGCGCCGAGCGCGATCGCGCCGCTGAAGAGCTGACGCGAAGAGCCGACGCTCAAGAGCTGACGCCGACGGGCCTCCCGCCTGCGCCCCGTACGCGGGAGGCCCGCCCCGACCCCCTGTCGTCCGCACCGGAAGGAAGACCACCCCTCATGGGCTTCACCGACTCCCGTTTCGACGTCAACCTGTCGATCCTCTTCACCGAACTGCCGCTGCTGGAGCGCCCCGCGGCGGCGGCCGCCGCCGGCTTCACCGAGGTCGAGCTGTGGTGGCCGTGGATCGACGCGCCCGTGCCCGAGCAGTCCGAACTGGACGCGCTGCGGCACGCGCTGCAGGACGCCGGCACCCAGCTCGTCGGCCTGAACTTCTACGCCGGACAGCTGCCGGGCCCCGACCGCGGCGCCCTGTCCATCCCCGGCGAGGAGTCCGACAAGTTCCGCGCCAACATCGACGTCGCCGCCGACTTCGCCCAGTCGCTCGGCTGCAAGGCCCTCAACGCGCTCTACGGCAACCGCGTCGACGGCGTGGACCCCCAGGTCCAGGACACCCTGGCGCTGGAGAACCTGGTACTCGCCGCCCGCGCGGCCGACCGCGTCGGCGCGACGCTGCTGATCGAGGCGCTGAACCAGCCCGAGTCGCCGCTCTGCCCGATCGTCTCCGCGCCCAAGGCCATCGAGATCGTCGACAAGGTCAACGCGGCCACCGGGCTCGGCAACGCCAAGTTCCTGATGGACCTGTACCACCTGTCCATGAACGGCGAGGACCTCAACGAGGTCATCGACGCCTACGCGGACAAGACCGGGCACGTGCAGATCGCCGACAACCCCGGACGCGGCGCGCCCGGCACCGGCGACCTGCCGCTGGCGGACCTGCTCGGTCGCCTGAAGAAGGCCGGTTACGACGGCTGGGTCGGCCTGGAGTACAAGCCCGGCGACCGCCCCAGCTCGCAGGCGTTCGGCTGGCTCTACAGCGCCTGACCGTCCGACCGCCCTTATTTCCCCTGAGAACCGTCCCCATTTTCCCCTGGAAAGGATCACACTCTCCATGAGCAGCAACCTCCCCAAGATCGCGTGGATCGGCCTGGGCATCATGGGCTCCCCGATGGCGGAGAACCTGATCAAGGCCGGCTACTCCGTCACCGGCTTCACCCTTGAGCAGGACAAGCTCGACCGGCTGGCCAAGGCCGGCGGCACTGCGGCCGCGAGCATCGCCGAGGCCGTCCGCGACGCCGATGTCGTGGTCACCATGGTTCCCGCCTCCCCGCAGGTCGAGGCCATCGCGTACGGCCCCGAAGGCATCCTGGAGAACGCCAAGTCCGGCGCGCTGCTGATCGACATGTCCTCGATCACCCCGCAGACCTCCATCGACCTGGCCAAGAACGCCGCCGAAAAGGGCATCCGCGTCCTGGACGCCCCGGTCTCCGGCGGCGAGGCCGGCGCCATCGAGGCCGTGCTGTCCATCATGGTCGGCGGTGACCAGGCCGACTTCGACGAGGCCAAGCCGCTGTTCGACGCGCTGGGCAAGACCATCGTGCTCTGCGGCCCGCACGGCTCCGGCCAGACGGTCAAGGCCGCCAACCAGCTGATCGTCGCCGTCAACATCCAGGCGTGCGCCGAGGCCGTGGTCTTCCTGGAGAAGTCCGGCGTCGACCTCGCCGCGGCCCTGGACGTCCTCAACGGCGGCCTGGCCGGCTCCACCGTGCTGAGCCGCAAGAAGGACAACTTCAAGAACCGCGACTTCAAGCCCGGCTTCCGCATCGACCTGCACCACAAGGACATGGGCATCGTCACCGACGCCGCCCGCACCGTCGGTGCCGCGCTGCCCGTCGGCTCCGTCGTCGCGAACCTCGTGGCCTCGCTCCGAGCCCAGGGCGACGGCGGCCTGGACCACTCGGCCCTCCTGCGCGGCGTCGAGCGCCTGTCGGGCCGGCCGGTCAAGGACTGACCAGTCACCACCTCCCGCTGAGAAGCGCCGCCCGGATCCGTCCGGGCGGCGCTTCGGCGTGCGTACGGCTGCGTGTGGATCCGTACTGCTGCGTAGACTGAGCCAACGTTCGTTCAGTAGGAGGGGGATGATCCAGGTGGATGCAGAGCGGCCGGCGGGCCAGCAGGCCGTCCTCGAAGCCGCCCGGCACGAGTTCGCCGAGCGCGGCTACGGCGCGGCGTCCATCCGCGGCATCGCGCGCCGGGCGCAGGTCAGCCTCTCCGCGATGTACCACTACTACGCCGGCAAGCAGGAGCTGCTGCACGCCCTGCTGGACGAGAGCAGCGCCCAGTACTTCGCGTCCTGCGAGGCGGAGCTGGCGCGGGCCGGCGCGGACGCGGGGGAGCGGCTGGCCGCCCTGGTGCGGGCCACCGTCCGGTACCGCGCCGAGCACCGGCTGGAGAGCAGCCTGCTGCTGACCGAGTGCCGCCACCTCTCCGAAGGCCGGCTGAAGGAGGCGCGGCAGCGGCAGTACGACGGCTCGCGGCTGTTCCACGAAGTGGTCGACGGGGGAGTGGCGCAGGGCGTGTTCCGTACGCCGCATCCGGAAGATGCCCGGCGCGGCGTGATCGCGATGTGCAACGCGGTGGCGCAGTGGTACCGCGCGGGCGGCGATGTGGGCGTCGGAGAACTGGCCGAGCGTTACGTCGAGTTGGCTCTCGTACTGGTCGAGTACCGGCCGGCCGGCAGCCTCCCGCGCCGGTCCGGCTGATCCGCGGCGGCGGGCGCCGGGGCGAGGTTCGGCCACCTTCGGACACCGGATTTTAACGACCGTTCAATTCTCTTTCCTGCTCCTGTCTGCTCTTTCGCGCCGCGCCGCGTGTTCAGATGTCCGACTCGCCGGACGGTTGTTCCCGGTAGAGTCCCGCCGCGTGCGGTCAGCCGTGGGGGGAGGGGCTCCTGTGCCGAAATATGAAGAGCTGGTGGCGTGGGCCGGTGCCGGACAGGTCGTCCGGGCCGACCCGGACGCCGTGGCGAAGTGGCGGATACCGGACCGTCAGAAGGCGTTACTGGTGACCACCGGGATACCGGTGGTGGACAACCTCATCGGCACGGCGTGCTTCCAGCACGAGCCCGAACCGCAGCTGCGCACCCGCGACGGCCGGCTCCTGTACCGGCTGACGCAGAACACGCACGGCAGCCGCTCACCCGCGCTGACCTGGGCGTTCGGCGTCGATCCCGACTCCGGCGCGGTGTACTACGTACTGCCCGACGGCGAGGCGTGGTTCGCCAACTCCTCGATAGAGCTGTGGCTGCGCACGCTGCACCACTACGGGCTGCACGTGAGCCGGTCGGCGGTCCTGAACGACCCGCACGGCGACGAAGGTGCCGCGGTGGCCGAGCTGGGGCGGCTGGCGGTACAGCTGAAGGCCATCGACCCGCCGGCCTTCGACGGGTTCGTGGGCTACATCTGGGTGGAGTTCCTGGAGAGATGGCTCTGGTGAGGCGTCCGGAGACAGGGCTCCGGTGAGGTGTCGCCGATCGGTCTCGGACCTTTACCGGTCTCTTTGCGTCGAGTAGCAGTCGCTTTGCGTCGAATTCCCGGCCGGATGTCTGCCGTCGTCGTGGCTGGCGAGAACGTGCCGCCGCTGGTCGGCGCGGGTGCGGCAGCGCGGTGCGCCCGCGCGCGTGAGGCCCGTGACAGGCATGCAACTCGTGTGTCGAGTGGGCCGTTTTCGCGGGAGCGCGCACTGACGTGGTACGGCGGTCAGGCCGCGTCCACCGGTGCCCAGCGCACCGGCCGCGCCGGTTCACCGGACCGCTCCGGCCCGCCCGCCCTCTCGGTGATCTCCCCGCGGGCCGCCAGCAGCTTCAGATGGGCGAGCGTCTCGCCGAGTGCGAAGCGGCGCTGCTGGAGGCCGAACTCCTGCCAGCTGCGCGACCACTTGAGGTGCGCCGCCAGCTCCCAGGCGGTGCTGCCGGGCGCCGCGGTGACCGCGGCCAGGGTCTCGGCGAGCCGCTCGGTGTGGTGCCGCGCGAGGTACGCGAGCCGCTGGTCCAGCTGCCGGAAGCGGTACTCGTGCGCGGGCAGCACCTCGGCCACGTCGTAACCGGTCAGCTTGTCCAGCGAGCGCAGGAAGTCCGCGAGGGGATCGCCGACGCTCTGCAGGAGGTACCCGACCGAGGGCGTGATCCGCGGCAGTACGTGGTCGCCGGAGAAGAGCAGCTGCCGGTCCGGGTCGTAGAAGCAGGAGTGGCCGGGGCTGTGGCCGGGCGTCCAGACGACCCGCAGGTCCAGGCCGGGGAGGGCGATGCGCTCGCCGTCCTGGAGGAGGACGTCGGGGCGCGGGGCGCGGAACAGCCGGTCGGGGTCCATCATGTCGGCCGTGGCGTCCGCGTCGGTGCCGGACATGCCGTGCTCCGTCAGGTGCCCGACGTACCCGCGCCGCCACTTGTCGTACGTGTCGAGATCGGGGCGCATCGCATGGGCGTCCAGCTCGTGCAGTGCGACGTACGCGCCGGAGGCGTCGCGGACCCGGCCCGCCAGGCCCAGGTGGTCGGCGTGGTTGTGGGTGACCAGCACGGCCTTGACGTCGCGGACGTCGTGACCGATGGCGGTCAGGCCGTCGTTGAGCGCCTGCCACGAGATGTCGGCGTCCCAGCCCGCGTCGACCAGCGCGAGGCCGCCGCGCACCTCGAGCGCGTAGACCAGGACGTACCGCAGTGGGTTGTCCGGTATGGGTACGGGGAGGGACCACAGGCCGTCCCGGACGCGTTCGACGGGCGGCAGTACGCCGTCCTGCCAGGCCCGCCACTGCACGGTGCCGGTGATCTCGGGTGTCACAGCAGGTCCCGTCCCTTCGCTGTACCGGAACGACCGGCGCAAGACCAGAAACGCCAGCACGATGACGAACGAGCGTTAAGTTTACAAGCCACCGATCCGCCGGGGCAGACGGAGCGGCGCTGGTCTGTGGCGGGGCGCTCGAAGGCGCTCCCGCCCCTGGACAGGGCTTGTGATGCCGCCATAGCTTATCGATCGTTCGGCTTTATGTGATCTCCGGTCTCCCGAGGAGTCGCCCCATGCCGCGTACCGCACTGGACTATCCGCAACTGCCCGTCGGCGCCGCGCTCGCCGGGGCCGCGCGGCGCTATCCCGACCGGCTCGCGCTGACCGACGGGCAGGAGAGCCTGACGTACGCCGAGCTGTACGACCGGGCACTGCGGTTCGCGCGCGGCCTGCACGAGCACGGCATCGCGCCCGGCGAGACCGTGCTGCTGATGATCCCCAACTGCCCGTGGTTCCCGGTCGCGTACTGGGGCACGCTGCTGGCCGGCGCGGTCGTCAGCCCCGCCAACCCCGCGCAGCCCGCGGCCCCGCTGGCGGCGCAGCTCGTCGACTCGGACGCCCGCGCGGTGATCGCGTACGCGGGCGCGCTGCCGTCCGTGTACGCCGCCGACGCACCCGGCGTGCGCTTCACCGCCGTCGTACCGGGACCGGGCAACGGCCCCGGCACCCTCCCCGAGCCCCCGGCCGGCCGTACCGTGCTGTCCGCCGGAGACCTGCTGACGCACGGCAGAGCCGAGCCCGCGCGGCGGCGCCCGGACGACGTGGCACACCTGGCGTTCACCGGCGGCACCACCGGCCGCTCCAAGGCGGTCCGCGTGCTGCACCGCAACGTGATCGCCAACGTCGCCCAGACCGTCCGGGTACGGGCCGCCGTGCGGCTGTACGACGCGGACGGCGTGCTCGGCGTGGACCGCGACGAGGCGGCCGCGACGCCCCACCAGTCCGTCCCCGGCACCGAGTCGACGATTTCCGTCGCCCCGCTCTTCCACGCGATGGGCCTGGTCGGCATGGTCGCGCACACCGTCATCGGCACCACGGCCGTGCTGCACACCCGCTTCGACCCCGTCCGCTACCTCGACGACATCGAGGCCCACCAGGTGGCCATGGTCGGCGGCTCGCCCACGATGTACCGCGCCCTGCTGGCCTCCCCGGCGAGCACCGGGCGCCGCCTGAAGTGCGTACGCAACATCAACTCCGGTGCCGCGCCGATGGACCCCGCGACCCGGCAGCGGCTCACCGAACTCTTCCCGGACGCCCTGTACACCGAGGGCTACGGGCTCACCGAGGCGACCATGGCGCTGGCCACGTGGCCGCTGGACGCCGCCGCCGGGACCCCGCACGGCACGGTCGGCGTCGCGCTCCCGGACACCGAGCTGTCCATCCGCGACCTGCTCGACCCGGAGCGCGAACTGCCGGTGGGGGAGACGGGCGAGCTGTGGGCGCGCGGCCCGCAGATCACCGACGGGTACCAGGGGCACCCCGAACTCACCGCCGAGCAGTACGCCGGCGGCTGGCTGCGCACCGGCGACATCGGGCGGCTGGACGAGCGGGGCCACCTCTTCCTGTCGGGGCGCGCCAAGGACATGCTCATCTACAAGGGCTACAACGTCTATCCGCTGCACCTGGAGGACATCCTCGCCGGGCATCCGGCGGTGGCGGCGGCCGCGGTGATCGGCGCGCCCGCCGCGGACGCGGGCGAGATACCGGCCGCCTACGTGGTGCTGCGGAACGGCGCGGCGGTCACGGCGGAGGAGCTGATGGCGTACGTCGCCGAGCGCGTCGCCCCGTATCAGCGGGTGCGCGAGCTGCACTTCACGGACGCGCTGCCCGTCTCGGCGGCGGGCAAGGTGCTCAAGACCGCGCTGCGCGAGCGGCACGCCGCCCGGACGGCGGAGTAGCCCGGAGGACCGAGCAGCCCGGACGACCGGGTGGCCCCGACGACCGGAAGATCGCGGCCGCCGGTTCGCACCGGTGCGGCGGCGGGGCCCGGCCGCTAGCGTCATGGCGTATGCAGACGACTCTGTACGGCGCCGACGTGGTGCTGCGCCCCGCCACGGAGGACGACATCCCCGCCCTGGCCGCGATCCGGGGCGAACCCGAGGTGTACGCGCGCTGGCGCGGCGGGAAGGACCTGGAGGCCGAGGTCGCCGATGACCTCGCCTCACCCGACGAGTACACGTACACGATCGAGTACGCGGGCCGGATCATTGGCGCGATCCAGTGGTCGCAGGAATCGGATCCGGACTATCGGCATGCGAATATCGACATCTATCTGACGTCGGCGCTGCACGGCCGGGGGCTCGGCACCGACGCCGTGCGCACGCTGGCGCGGCACTTGCTGACGGAGCGTGGTCATCACCGGATCGCGATCGATCCGGCGGCGGACAACGAGGCGGCGATCCGCAGCTATCGGAAGGTCGGCTTCCGGCCGGTCGGGATCATGCGCCAGTACGAGCGCGGACCCGACGGCACCTGGCACGACTCGCTTTTGATGGATCTGTTGGCGGCGGATCTCACGAACTGAGCGGTGTCGGCGGCCCGTCAGAGGGGTATGTCGCCGGCAGGCTTCTGGCATATGCCAAACGGTCGCTGCCGCTGTCGGATGCGGTCGCGATGACAACAGGGCGTGAAACAGGCGCTGTCGACCGCGGACGGAGAAGGGGGAATTAAGTTCATCATCGATCAGGACGAGCTGTTCTGCGGTGCTCCATGACAGATATATGCGTAGTTGAATGGGGTGCAGCGCGCTCGTCGGGAGGTGCGGCCACCCGGCTGGACCGGTGTGCGCACAGTGGGAACCGGAACCTGTCGTGCGGGAGTGGCACGAAGTGGCACGAGACAACTTGAGCGGCTTGTCCGGCCGTCGGCCGATGTCGGAGAGGAACGATTTTTCCCATGCATGATGTGACACGTTCGACCCCTTCCGCTGAAACGATTCCCCGCTACGCTCGCTCCTCCCCGGAAGCGTCCGGCCCGGCCGCCGGCGCCCAACCGGAACATCCGGCATGCCCCCTCGTCCCGCTGACGTCGAGAGAAACGAGCCCTTCGCGATGACGTACACCGCCAGGACCGCATTCGGCGACTTCGACCAGGCTCTTGCCCTGGAACCCGGCCGCTACGAGAGGGCCCGTCGCCGGCACCGCCAGATCACCGCGGCGCTGAAGAACGTGGGTCTGATCGAAAGCAGCTGCCTGCAGGGCAGCTTCGCGCGCAAGACCCGTATCGCCCCGCTGGACGACATCGGCATGGTCATGGTCTTCCACCGGCGCTTCGCCCGCCTCGTCAAGCGCCCCGGCGGCGCCGCCGACGCCATGGCGATGCTCTGCGACACGGTCACCGAGGCGTTCCCCGGCTCCCGGTTCGGCGACGAGGACCGCACCTCCCGCGCCCTCCAGGTCACCTTCGCCGACCTGGACGTGACCTTCGGTCTGACCCCGGCCCTCGCCGACCCGCGCTGCACCGACCTGCTCACCGCCAACTGGGAGCGGGACACCTGGGAGCGCTCCACCGTCCGTACGCTCAACCGCGTCATCGGCCGGCACGACCACGCCACCGACGGCCGCTTCGTCCACCAGGTCCGCATGCTCAAGGCGTTAAGGGGCAGCCACCCCGTCCTGCGCGGGACCAGCGGTCTCCTGTGGGAGGCGCTGGCCTACGAAGCGGTCTCCGGACCGCGGCAGCACACCGACGCGGTCGCGGGCACCCTCGCGCACGCCGCGCAGGCCGTCACCGGCCCCGTCCTGGACCCCACCGGCTCCGAGGACCTCACCGCCGACTGGTCCGAAGCACAGCGCGCGGCCCGCGCCGAGGTGCTGGCCGCACTGGCCGCGCAGGCCGCCGAGGCCCGCCGCCGGGAGCAGGCCGGCGACCACACCGACGCCATCGGGATATGGCACGACGTGTTCGGCGCGCCCTTCCCGTCCGCGGCCGACGCACGAAGCGCCGAGACGGCCGGCGGCACCGGACACCGCGCGACCCGCCGGCGCAGCGCCCCGAGCCCGCGTGCCCGCTCCTTCAGCCCCTTCCTGGGCCGCCCGGTGACGTGGTCGGTCTTCGCCGGTACGACGAAGCCCGTGAACTGAAGCGCGCCGGCGGGGCACACCCGCCGGCGCGCGGGAGACGGTGGCTCAGCCGTTCCCGGTGGCCCAGCCGTTCACAGATGCGCGCACCGGGGTGCGGCCGCGTGGACGGCCGCGGTGTCCGGCGCCGGAGCCGGCGCGGCCACCAGGGCCAGGTCGTTGGAGTCGGTGAAGTACGGGCGGACCCGCGCGCGGGCCGCGCCCTCGCCGCGGAACGCCGACGGATGGGTGTCGATGTCCTTGCGGGCGACGATGTCCCCGCCGATCCGCCCGATCCGTACGGCCATGCCGCCCGGCAGCATCAGCCGCAGGTCCCAGAACTCCCGGTCCCGCGGCGCCGACCCGGCCACCCGGCCCGTGAAGTCCTCGTGCGGCAGCAGCACGCAGAACCGGCCGGCGCCCAGCTCCGTCGCGGGCAGCCGCAGCACCGTCGGCCGCGTGCCGCGGCGCGTCGCCGTCACCACCGCCTCCGCCGACGGCTCCGCGCCCAGCAGCTCGGCCTCGACGTACGTGACCGAAGGCCCGACCGCGACCCACACCGCCTCCGCGTGGACGGCGCGCTGCCACACGCGCAGCGCCAGCCGCCCGCGGTCGGTGGCGTACGGGATCCAGGACCGCACGGCGCCGTCGGCCACCTCCGGGGCCCGGCCGACCAGCGCGGCCCGCTCCACCATCGTGGACCGCACGGGCCGCAGCGCCCCGTCCGCGCGCCGCCGTACCCACGCCTCCCAGTGCCCCTCGGCGAGCGACACCCGGGCCAGCCGCAGCCGGACCCGGAACGGGCCGCCGCGGCCCTCCCGGACGGGCGGCGGCAGCGGTACCCGCAGCTCCTCGGCGGAGTTGCGGCGGCGCAGTACCAGGTCGGCTGGGCCGGTCAGTCCCGCGGCGGGGAACGTCAGGACCAGCGCGCCGTCCTCGGCCACCGCGCAGCGCGCCTCGGGGCGCAGACTGCGTGCCGTGCCGTCGGCCCGCGCGGCGGCCGCGGGGGAGACCCTCCGCAGTATGCCGAGCAGCGGCACGGCGGTTGCCGGGCGCTGGAGCAGGGGGCGTGCCATGCGCCGGGCGAGCGCCCTGCCCGCGCGCAGCGCCCTGCCGTGCCCCGCAGTACCGGTGTACCCGCCCAGCGCGTGCGCCCCGCCGGGCTTCTTCCGCGCCTCCGGAGGAGCGCAGCACTTGCCCGTCTTCGCGGCGAGGTCCTCGAAGAGCTTGACGTAGGCGTGGGCGACGGCTGAGGGCGCGTAGTCCAGCGCCTTGGCGCGCGCCGCCGCGGCCATCGCGGCCCGCCGCTCGTCGTCCGCGATCAGCTCCAGCAGCGCCGCGGCGAACTCCTCGGCGTTCCCCGGCTGGACGAGCAGCCCGTCCACCCCGTCCGAGATGATCTCGCCAGGGCCGAACGGGCAGTCCGTGGCGACCACCGGCAGCCCGGCGTGCATCGCCTCCACGATCGTCATCCCGAAGGACTCGCCGTCCGAGGAGACCGCCGCGATCGACCCCTTGGCCCACTCCGGCTCGATCGGCGCGTGCGCGCCCATCATCGTCACCTGCTCGCTCAGCCCCAGCTCGTGGATGCGGGACCGCAGCGCCCGCGCCTCGGGACCGCGCCCGTACAGCCGCAGCCTCCAGTCGGGCCGCTGCTCCACCACGCGCGCGAACGCGTCGATCAGCAGCCGGTAGTTCTTGATGCGGATGAGCCGGCCGGCGGCGACCACCAGCTTGTTGCGCCCCGAGGAGGGCGACACGTCCGGCTGCGGCACCGCGTTGGGGATGCAGCGGATCTCCGTGGTGACGTCGGGCAGCGCCTCGCGGTAGATCCGGGCGTCCTGCCGGGACACCGTGACGAAGGCGTCCAGGCGGCCCACCGCCGCGTTCTGCGCCGCCCGCTGTTCCGGCCGGTGCATGTCGTAGGTCAGGTGTTCCTGCCCGACGAGCAGCGCGCGGGCGGGCCCGAAGCGTGCCAGGTAGACGTTGACGCCGGGCCGGGTTCCGATGATCACGTCCGCGTCGGTGTCGCGGAGGTAGTTCTCGATCCGCTCGTCGACCAGTGCGCTGCAGTGCTTGTACGGACCGTCGGAGGCGGGGTAGACGCGCGAGGGGTTGCCCTTCGGGTCGTGCGCCGGATCGAAACCGGGCCGGTCCTTGCGGGCCTCGACCAGCGGCACGGTCCGTACGCGGGGGTGGACGGACAGGGGCGGTGTTTCCCGGCTTCTGATTATCGAGACGATCTCGACATCGTGCCCGGCCTCCGCCAGGGCGCCGGAGAGGTTGACGGTCGAGCGGATGGTGCCGCCGATGCCGTAGAGGTTGAAAAGGAGGAAGCACACCTTGAGACGGCGTGCTGCCCACACAGGGGGCGGAGGACATGCCGCCGCTTCCCGGATCATGCCTGACACGACCACGTCGTCACGCTTCTGCACAGAACCGGAGAATATGACGTGAATTGATACTCTATGAGTTTTCGCGCGAGCGTGTCGCGAACCTGCCCCCCAAACGGCCGGTATGCATCGTGCCTGGTGAAAGGGGTGACGGGCGGCGCCGACGGGTCGCGGTGTACAGCGGGGGGCCGGGTGTTTCAGGCCAGCCGCCGGGAGAGTTCAGAGGCCGTGATGCGCACGGTTCCCGCGGGCCCGGAGCACGGCGATGGTGCGCCGGCACCAGTCGTGGTGTTCCCGCTCGAAGCCCAGGCCGCGCAGGCAGGTGAGGTACGGGCCGATGCGTTCGCCGGTGCGCAGGAACTCCGCCTCGTCCAGATCGCCGCGGAGGTGCCGGAGGATCTTCGTGAAGAGTTCCGTCTTCGCGGCGGCGACCGCCATCCGCTCCTCCAGCTGCGCGATCACCGGCGCGGCGTCTACGCGGTCCACGGCCTGTACCTTCACCAGCAGGTCGTCCCGGATGAAGGACGGTTTGGCGGTGGCCGCCGCGAACCGCTGCAGCTCGGCGAGGCCCGCTTCGGTGACCGTGAAGAGGCGCTTGGTGGGCCGGGTCTCCTGCACCACCTGCCGCCCGCTGACCAGCCCGTCCTTCTCCAGCCTGGTCAGCTCG
This sequence comes from Streptomyces purpurogeneiscleroticus, assembly GCF_020024005.1. Taxonomy (NCBI): domain Bacteria; kingdom Bacillati; phylum Actinomycetota; class Actinomycetes; order Kitasatosporales; family Streptomycetaceae; genus Streptomyces; species Streptomyces purpurogeneiscleroticus. The sequence goes on along the minus strand of NZ_NHSG01000303.1, from coordinate 15,368 downwards.
GCGTACAACTGCTGTGGCTGTGCGTGCCAGAAGTTGGCGACGCCGACGTCGAACGCCTTGGCCAGTTCGTAGCCGCTGTACTCGCCGTCGAGCAGCGCGGCGAGCACCGCGTGGCGGAGCGCCATCGCACCGGACCCCTTTCCCTTTCCCGCATGCTTGTGCATCATCATAGTCATCAATCTGACTACTCATGATTCTGACTACTCAGCTATGAGGAGAAGGAGCGGGGAATGGTGCAGCAGACGGCGGACCGGTTCCGGGCGGCAGTGGAGAAGGGGGATCTCGGGGCGATCGAGGAGCTGTTCGCGCCGGACGTGCGGTTCTACAGCCCGGTGAAGTTCACCCCCTTCGAGGGGCGTCCGATGGTGATGGGGCTCTTCGGGGTGCTGCTGCGCACGTTCGAGGACTTCCGGTACATCGGGCGGTTCGAGGGAGCGGCGGAGACGAGCGCGCCGGCGGCGGCGGGTGACGGCGGTGGGGCGATGGACGCGAGTGTGCTCCTCTTCCGTACGACCGTGCGCGGGAAGGAGATTCACGGCATCGACCTGCTGCACTTCGACGAGGACGGACTGATCAAGGAGTTCACGGTCATGGTCCGGCCGCAGTCCGCGGTGGCCGCGCTCGGCGCCGCGGTGTACGAAGGGCTGGTCGCGGACGGGCTGGTGCCGGGGCCGGACGCCGCTCCGCGGAGCTGACGGCCGGCCCCCGCCACAGCCGCTCGCGGACGGCTCAGGCCGTCGTCCGCTCCGGGGACGGGTCCCGCGGGGCGGACGCCGCCGTACCGCCGCCCTCGATCAGCCGGCGGATCCCGAAGGTGGCGACGGTGGCGACGGCCATCGCGGCGACCAGGAACCACAGCCCCGTCACGGCGGAGCCGGTGCGGTCGGTGATGACACCGATGCCCATCGGTCCGAAACCGCCGCCCAGGTTGCCGACCGCGTTGATCATCGCGATGCCGGACGCCGCCTGAATACCCGTCAGGAAGCGGGAGGGCAGCGTCCAGAGGACGGGCTGGGCCGCGTAGAGGCCGACCGCGGCGAGGCTCATCAGGGCCACCTGCACCACGTGGTTGCCGACCAGCGCACTGCCCGCCAGGCCGGCCGCGCCGAGCGCCGCACACCCGGCGAGCCACGGATAGCGCGACCCGCTGCGGTCGGCGAGCCTGGGGACCACATACAGGCCGACGGCCACGAAGACGTACGGGATCGCCGTGATGAAGCCGGTGGCCGTCGTGGACAGCCCGCCGAAGCCGTCGACGATCGTCGGCAGCCAGAAGCTCAGCCCGTAACAGCCCAGCGGGAAGCAGAGGAAGTACAGGGCCAGGGCGACCACCCGCCGGTCACGCAGCGCCCGCAGCGGACTGCCGTGCGCGGCGCCCACGGAGTCGGCCTCGGCGGCGAGCTCGGCCGCGAGCCAGCCCCGCTCCTCCGTGCTCAGCCAGCGCACGCCCTCCGGCCCGTCGGGCAGCAGGCGCAGGGTGACGAAGGCCAGTACGACGGCCGGCGCGCCCGTCGCGATGAAGATCCACTGCCAGCCGTCCAGCCCGAACGTGCCGTGCAGCCCGCCGAGCGCGCCCATGTACGGATTGCCGAGGATGAAGGCGAGCGGCTGGGCCATCATGAACCAGCCGACCACCCGGGCGCGGTAGCGGTACGGGTACCACTTGGTGAGGAAGTACAGCACGCCCGGGTAGAAGCCCGCCTCGGCGAGGCCGAGCAGGAAGCGGGCGAGGTAGAACTGCCAGGTGGTGCTGACCGCCGCGGTGAGGACCGTGACCAGGCCCCAGCTGAGCATGATGCGGGTGAACCAGCGGCGCGCGCCGAACCGCTCCAGATAGATGTTGCTCGGTATCTCGAACACCGCGTACGCGACGAAGAACGCGACCTGGCCGAGGGTGAACGCGGCGTTGGACAGGCCCAGTTCGTGCTGGAGCGTCAGTTTGGCGAAGCCGACGTTCGAGCGGTCGACATACGCCACGAGATAGAGCAGGACCAGGAACGGCATCAGCCGCCAGGTGACCGCCTTCATGGCTCGCTTCTCCACGCGGCTCTCCACTTCGTCGGCTCGTTCGTCGTCGAACTCTGGACGCGGCGGGACCGTATCGTGCTTTGATAGCACCATTGAAGGGGTCGGCAGGACACGGCTTGGAAACGGCCGCCCCGCACCGCGTCGGAAGGACTTCACATGGCAGTGAACGACCGGCAGCAGCCCACCGGTGCAGCCGCACCGCTCCGCTCCCGCGCCTGGTTCGGCGACGGCGGCAAGAACGGCTTCATCGCCCGGCACTCCCTGCGCGCCATGGGCCGCGGCGGGCACAACTTCGACGGCCGCCCGGTCATCGGCATCTGCAACACCTACTCCGAACTGACGCCCTGCAACGGCCACTTGCAGATCCTCGCGGACGCCGTGAAGCGCGGTGTACTGCAGGCCGGCGGCTTCCCGCTGGAGTTCCCCGCGATGTCGCTCGGCGAGCCGATCATGCGCCCGACCACCATGCTGTACCGCAACCTCGCCGCCATGGAGATCGAGGAGCAGATCCGCGCCAACCCCCTGGACGCCGTCGTCCTCCTCACCGGCTGCGACAAGACCACCCCCGCGGCCCTCATGGGCGCCGCCAGCGCCGGTGTCCCCGCGCTCGTCTTCACCGGCGGGCCCACGCTCAACGGCCGCTTCAGGGGCCGCGCCGTCGGCTCCGGCACGGACGTCTGGCGGATGACCGAGGAACTGCGCGCGGGCACGGTCACCCAGGAGGAGTTCACCGAGTTCGAGACCGCGCTGACCCGCAGCGCCGGCCACTGCATGACCATGGGCACCGCCTCCACCATGGCCTGCCTCACCGAAGCGCTCGGCATGATGGTCCCCGGCGGCTCCGGGCTGCCCGCCGTCGACTCCCGCCGCGGCACCCTCGCCGAGGAGACCGGCATCCGCGCCGTCGAACTGGCCGGCTCCGACCTCACCCCGCAGCGCATCATGACCCGCGCCGCCTTCGAGAACGCCATCCGCATCAACGCCGCCATCGGCGGCTCCACCAACGCCGTACTGCACCTCCTCGCCCTCGCGGGCCGCCTCGGCGTGCCGCTCGCGCTGGACGACTTCGACCGCCTCGGCGCCGAACTCCCGCTGCTCATCGACCTGATGCCGTCCGGCCGCTTCCTGATGGAGGAATTCGCGTACGCGGGCGGGCTCCCGGCCCTGATCAACGACCTCCGCGACCATCTGCACCACGACACCGTCACCGTCACCGGGCGCAGCCTGGTCGACAACTGCGCCGGCGCCGAGGTCCACGACCGCGAGGTCATCCGCCCGCTCGACCGCCCCGTCCAGCCCGCCGGCACCGGCACGGCCGTACTCCGCGGCAACCTCGCCCCCGACGGCGCGGTCATCAAGCAGTCCGCCGCCGACCCGAAACTGCTCAGCCACACCGGGCCCGCCCTGGTCTTCGACTCCCTCGACGACTACCTCGCGGTCGCCGAGGACCCGGACCTCGACGTCACCGCCGACACCGTCCTCGTCGTCCGCAACACCGGCCCGAAGGGCTACCCCGGCATGCCGGAGGTCGGCAACGTCCAGCTGCCCAAGAAGCTCCTCGACGCCGGCATCCGCGACCTGGTCCGCATCTCCGACGCCCGGATGTCCGGCACCGCGTACGGCACCTGCGTCCTGCACGTGGCCCCCGAAGCGGCGGTCGGCGGCCCGCTCGCCCTCGTCCGTACCGGCGACTCCGTACGCCTCGACGTGCCGGCCCGACGCCTCGACGTCCTGGTCGCGGACGAGGAACTGGATCGCCGCCGCGCGGCCTGGCAGCCGCCCCGCGCGCCCGCGGAACGCGGCTGGAGCTACCTCTACGACCGGCACGTCACCCAGGCCGACACCGGTGTCGACCTGGACTTCCTGCGCGGGTCCACCGACTCCACGCCGCCCCGCCAGGCGTTCTGAGGCCCGGCATGGAACTTCAGGGCCTGCACGGGCAGGTGGTCGACCGCATCGGCCGGTCGCTCGCCGCGGACGAGATCCGCGCGGGCGAGGTGCTGCGCCTGGAGGACGTACAGGAGCGGTACGGCGTCTCGCGCACGGTCGCGCGCGAGGCCGTCCGCGTCCTGGAGTCCAAGCGGGTCGTCACCAGCCGCCCCCGGGTCGGCATCACCGTACGCCCGCTCACCGAGTGGAACCTCTACGACCCGCAGGTCATCCGCTGGCGCCTCGCGTCCCCCCGGCGCGAGGCCCAGCTGCGCGAACTGGCCGAACTGCGGGCCGCCGTCGAACCGTCCGCCGCCGCGCTCGCCGCATCCGGCGCGGCCCCGGACGCCCGCGCTGCGCTGACCGCCCACGCCCACGCCATGGCGGAAGCCGCCCGGGCCGACGACCGCCGCCGCTTCGTCACGGCGGACGCGGCCTTCCACCGGACCCTGCTCACCGCGTCCGGCAACGGCATGTTCGCCCAGCTCGCCGAGGTCACCGAAGAACTCCTGACCTCCCGTCACGACCTGGCCCTGATGCCCCCCGACATCGACATGACAGCCGTCCACCGCCACGAAGAGGTCGCCGCCGCAGTCGCGACGAGCCGCCCGACCGAGGCAGCCGAGGCCGTCGTACGCATCGTCAACGCGGCCCACGACGAGGTCGAACGCCTGCTGGCGGGCGCGGGGGGCTGCGGGTACGGGGGGTGAGGGAAGCCTGGCAGGTGAGGTGAGTATTTCGTCCGCCGCAATTGGCGTGACCTGCGAGTACTCCGCGTTCTACGATCAACGGGTACAGCCGGGGAAGCGGGGGCGGGAATGCGTGCGGACATCAAGGTTGGCACTGGGGCGGCGGTGCGACTCGCGCAAGGTGCGCCGCTGCGGGACGTGCTGGACATTGATGCCCCCGATGACTGGCTCGCACTGGACGCGGGGGTGCGGGCGGTGGCCTGGTACCGGTCGGAGCCCGTGCCGGACTGGCAGTACACCGCTCCGTTGCCCGACGACGTGACCCGGCTCGGCGAGTCCCGGCTCGCGCTCGCCCTCTGCCACCACGACGGACGGATCCGTGACGCGGCGGTAGGTCGGTCGAGGCAGTACCCCGCCCTGCTTCCGCTGATCGTGATCCGCTGCGCCGACTGGGTAGCTCCCGTGCGCGAGCGTGCCCGGGAGTTGCTCTGCGAGGCCCTGGACGGGGACACCGCCGCTGGCCTCGCGCCGCTGATTCTGCGCGTCGGCCGCCGTAGCAGAGGTGCCTTCGGCGTCCAACTGCTCGAAGAGGCCATGCGCCGGGGCTCCCACGGGTGCCTCGACGCTCTCATCGCCGACCCCGACCGCACCGTACGGCGGTTCGCCTACCGATTGGCCGTCGAGCAGCGGCTCCTGGGCCCCGTCGAGCTGGCCCGCGCGGCGAACCGGGATACGGACACCGTGGTTCAGGATTTGTGCGCCACTGCCGCGCTCGCGGCGCTGCGGGACGAGGACATCCACGACGACGTGCTCGCATTGCTGTTGACCGCGCGCAACCCCCGCACCCGTTCGACCGGCGTCACCGCGCTGCGGCGGGCGGGGCGGCCGCAGCAGGCTGAGGGGTTCCTCAGTGACCGGTCCGCAGTGGTGCGCGCCTGCGCCCGGTACGTCGTACGACAGCACGGCGGTGATGTGACGGCCTGGTACCGGAAGCGGTGCGCGGCACCGGACGATCCCGAGCTGCCGCCCGGCGCGGTGATCGGGTTGGCCGAGTGCGGAGACCGTGCCGACGCGGGGCTGCTGTGGTCGTTCCTGGCGCATCCGGCAGCCGGGGTCCGGGCGCAGGCGGTGGCTGGGCTGCGGGCACTGGACCGCGCGGACGCGCAACGGCTGCGGCCGCTGCTCGACGACCCGGCCCCCGGTGTCGTACGCGAGACAGTCACCGCCCTGCTGCCGTCGGCGAAGGACCTGCCCGCCGACCGGCTGTTGGAGCGCATCGCGCCCGACAAGCCGCGGCACGTCCGGGTTGCTGCGTTCCGGCTGCTCGACGCGCACGGCGGGGCCGTCGCGTTGCGAGCGGCAGTCGGTCTGCTGGACGACCCGGACGCGAAGCTGCGCGCCTGGGCGGGCCAGTCTGTACAGAGATGGCGCCCGTCGGCGGACGTGCGGCCCGGCGACGCGGAGATCGGCGAGCTGCTCGACCGGAGCCGGCATCTCTTCAGCGACTACGTCCTGCGTCGGCGCAAGTGGGAGGCCGGGCTGGCCGGATGAGGCTCCGGGGCTCTCCGGATCAGAAGTACACGATGCGCACGACCGTGACCGTCAGGACGCTTTCGCTGACGTAGTAGCGGATGACGACGCCGGCGACGGTTGCTTCCCGGCGCTCGCGTTCTTTCTTTATGGCGGTCGAGCCGTGGCCGTACGGGTCGTCGGCGAGGCGGCGCATGGCCGCGTCGAAGCGGGTGCGCAGTGCGGTGTCCATGGAGTCGCGGGCTTGGTCGGCAGGGGGTGCGTACTGGAGGCGGCGGGTCACGCCACCTCCGGCCGGCTGTCGTCGGCCGGTACGGCACCGATGTCCTCGCCGCGCTCCAGGCGCTCGAAGAGCTCCTGGTCCTCGAGGTCGGCGCCGGTGCCGCCCAGGGCCCATCGGGCCAGTCTGGCGGGCAGCTCGCCGGCCGGGACGTGCGGAATCTCCTGGTCGAACGCGCGCGCCTGTTCCTCGTCGAGTTCGGCGCGGATACCGGCGATGGTGCCCGGCAGCTCCACCAGCTCTCCGGCGATCACCGTCTTCAACGTCGCCTCCACGGCCGGCCTCCTCGCGCGACCACCTCGCGCCACGGACCACCGTACGCCCAACGGGCCCCGTTGTGTCGCGCGTACCGAGAACACCCGCCGAACCGGCGGTGGGCCCGCGGTGCGGGCCCACAACGGGTCGGAACGGCTGCTGGACCAGCGGTGATCAGCGCTGTGCCGTGATGCTTTCGGTCCAGTCGGCCATCTGGTCATCGGTGAGGTGACCGGCCAGATCGGCTTCGCTGATCATGCCGACCAGTCTCTTGTTCTCGATCACCGGCAGCCGGCGGATCTGGTGTCCCCGCATCTCCTCCAGCACTTCGCTGACGTCGGCACCCGCGTCGATCCAGCGGGGCGTGCCCTTTGCCATCTCGTGCGCCGTGACCTGGGACGGATCGTGTCCCATGGCCACGCAGCCGACCACGATGTCGCGGTCGGTGAGAATGCCGCACAGCCGCTCGTTCGCGTCGCTGATCGGCAGGGCTCCCACATCGAGCTCCCGCATCAGCTGCGCCGCGCGGTCCAGGGTCGCGTCCTCGGGGATCCACTGGGCGCCGGGGTGCATGATGTCTCCGGCAGTGGTCATGGACCGTACCTCCCATGCCGGACGGCCGGCGCGACGCCGGGCGCGCCGCAGGTCCCGGCCCTCCCATTGTGATCGCCGGTGCGCGCTCCCGCATGTGGGGGAGCGGGAACGTGCCGCGGGGCACCACCGTCGCCGTGACGGTGGTGCCCCGAGGGGGTACGGATACGGCTCAGCTGTTGCCGTGACCGTTCTCGGAGAGCACCGGGAGGTCGTCGATGAGGTGCGACAGCGGCTCGTCTCCCTTGTTCTGGGTGGAGTTCTTGGTGCACTGCTGGTTCTGCGGGTTCGCCAGGACGTTGACGTCCTGGACGGTGATCGGGATCAGGCCGATCAGCGAACCGACGTTGACCTTGGCGGGCAGGCCGATGCACAGGTCGTTGAGCGAGTTCTGGACCAGACCCGCCTGCGGGCTCTGCTGGCCGTGCGTGGCCGCGTTCCCGTACGACGTCGAGGCACCGTTGCCGCTGAGGTTGTGGGCACCGGAGTCGTCACCGGCGGCAACGGCGGTGCCCGCACTGGCGGCGAGGCCGGCGGAGGCGAGGGTGAGGGCGGCCAGGGTGGCACGGATGCGCATGTCTCTCCTTGGGACAACGGCAATGAAGGGAGGTATGGCCCAGTACATCCCCATGCACATGCTGTCCTGTCTTATTCACCCATCTATCGGCGTGTCCGCGCGGATTGCCGTCATGTGAGCCTTGCGTGGTGTGTGGTGCGTTGCGTGGTGTAGGGGAGCGGGAGTCACTTGACGGTTTTTTGACAGTGGTGCCTGGGATGACGGACATGGCAGTGGTTCGATGTGGGCAGTGGTGACAACGTGTCTCACAGTGCCGGTGTCGTCCGGCACCGGAGACCGGGCCGGCGGGCCCCCGTCCTTCGTGTTACCCGGACCCCGTACCACGGTGGACGGCGCGGCCCGCCGGTCGTCCGGTACTGTGGGCAACCGCAGTGATCGCTGACGACCGAGGAGGTGAGACCCATTACCGCTGTACCAGGCCGGGTTCTCCCTGCTCGCATCCGCGCGGTCCCCGCGGCGCCACCGGCGTAGCGGGCCGTAGCGAGGGAGCGTGCCCGGCAGTCGCCAGGCACATCCGAAAGGCTCCCATGTCACTTCTCGCGTCCTCCCTGCTCCCTTCCCTCCGCTCCGCCGCCGTCGCCCGGCTCCGGGCCACCGGCTCGGTCTTCGCCGAGGACGAGGCGGACCTGCTCCTCGCCGCGGCCGGCGACCCGGCCGCACTCGACGTCATGGTGGCGCGGCGCGCCGCCGGTCTGCCGCTCGAACTGGTGCTGGGCTGGGCGGAGTTCTGCGGTCTGCGGGTGGTCGTGGCCCCCGGCGTCTTCGTACCCCGCCGCCGCACGGAATTCCTCGCCCGGCAGGCGATCGCGCTCGCCACGGCCGCCGTCCGCCGTCCCGTCGTCGTCGACCTCTGCTGCGGCTCCGGCGCGGTCGGTGCGGCGCTGGCCGCGGCCGTGCCCGCGCCCGGCGTCGAGCTGTACGCGGCCGACATCGACCCGGCCGCGGTCCGCTGCGCCCGCCGCAACATCCCCGCCGCCGTGGGCGAGGTGAGCGAGGGCGACCTGTACGAAGCGCTCCCGGCAGCCGTGCGCGGCCGCATCGACGTCCTCGTCGCCAACGTCCCGTACGTCCCCACGCAGCAGGTCGGCCTGCTGCCGCCGGAGGCCCGTGACCACGAGCCGCTGGTCGCGCTGGACGGCGGCGCCGACGGCCTCGACATCCTGCGCCGGGTGACGGCCGCGGCGCCCCAGTGGCTGGCGCCGGGCGGCCACCTCCTGGTCGAGACGAGTGAACGTCAGGCGGTGTCCGCCGCCGAGGTGTTCCGCCGCAGCGGCCTGACGCCCCGGGTGGTCACCTCGGAGGAGGAGTACGCGACGGTCGTCATCGGCAGCGTCGGCCGTGGCGAGAGCGGGAGCAAGAGCGCGAGCGGGAGCGCGGGCCCGGGCCGCTCTGGACCGCGCGGCTGATGTGCGGTGAGGATCGGATCATGGCGGGAACCCATCCGCAGAGACCGGCCACCCGCACACCGGAGGGAGACGGACGGATGACCACCCACCGTTCCGCCGACACCAGCACGCCCGGCACGAGCACGTCCAGCACCAGCACGTCCAGCACCAGCACGTCCGACACGAGCACGTCCGGCACGAGCGCGTCCGAGGGCAACACCGAGTACGGCAGGAGGAGGTTCAAGCGGTCCCGGAGCCACTTCGCGGACCGGATCACCGCGGACGGCCGGGACGGCTGGCCCGTCGAGGCCGGCCGCTACCGCCTCGTGGTCAGCCGGGCCTGCCCCTGGGCCAGCCGCGCCCTGGTGTCCCGGCGGCTGCTCGGCCTGGAGGACGCGCTGTCGCTGGCCATCGCCGACCCGATCCAGGACGACCGCAGCTGGCGCTTCACCCTGGACCCGGACGGCCGCGACCCCGTCCTCGGCATCCGCTACCTCAGCGAGGCGTACGACGCGCGCGAGACCGGGTATCCCGGCGGGGTCAGCGTGCCCGCGATCGTCGACGTACCGAGCGGCAAGCTCGTCACCAACGACTTCCAGCGGATCACCCTCGACCTCGCGACCGAATGGACCGCGCTGCACCGCCCCGGCGCGCCCGACCTCTACCCGGAGCCGCTGCGCGCCGAGATCGACGAGGTGATGGAGGGGGTCTACCGGGACGTCAACAACGGCGTGTACCGGGCCGGGTTCGCGACCGGGCAGCGGGAGTACGAGGAGGCGTACGAGGACGTCTTCCGCCGCCTGGAGTGGCTCTCGCGGCGGCTGGCCGACCGCCGGTACCTGGTCGGGGACACCCTCACCGAGGCGGACATCCGGCTGTTCACCACGCTGGTGCGGTTCGACGCCGTCTACCACGGCCACTTCAAGTGCAATCGGTACAAGCTGACCGAGGACCCGGTCCTCTGGGCGTACATGAGGGACCTCTTCCAGACGCCCGGGTTCGGCGACACGGTCGACTTCGACCACATCAAGCGGCACTACTACCAGGTGCACACCGGCATCAACCCGACTCGCGTAGTGCCGCGCGGGCCGGATCTCAGCGGCTGGCTGACCCCGCACCACCGGGAGGAACTGGGCGGTCGCCCGTTCGGCGACGGCACGCCCCCGGGCCCGGTCCCGGCCGGCGAGGAGGTCCCGCCGGCCGGGCGCCCCTGAAAGCGGCGCGGCGGCCGGCGTCCTGGACGCAGGCGCTTATGCGGCAGTGGCGAGCCGGACGATGCGGAAGAATCCGTTGGCCCGGTCGGGGTGACGGCTTGTCAGCTCCAGCCTGACCCGGGTGGTACGGACGGCGTCGAACGTCACCCGGGTGGGGGAGTTGGAGGTGTCCGCCCACTCGATGCGGACGTGGTCGGCCGGTACGTACTCCCTGCCGTCCCAGTAGCTGACGGCGATCGCCTCGGGCAGTGCGTAGGTGTCGTCGTCCGTCGTGAACGACACGTCCAGGCCGGAGACGTGGCGGCGGCGCGGCCAGGTGACCGAGACCCAGTCCTTCGCGCGCGCCGCGCTGATGGCGGGCAGCAGGGCCGTCGCTGCCATGCGGTAGTAGTTGGACCAGCCCGTGGCCGCGTCGCCGTCGAGCATCGCGGCGGGCACGGTGTCGGGCGCGCCGGAGAAGCTCGCGTCCGCCGTCGGGGCGCCGGACGTCGCCTCCCGTACGCCGGCGGCCGCCGCCGCCGGGGCGAGGGCTCCGAAGGTGCCCCGGCCGCGCCCCGTGACACGGATCCGGGCCGACGCGGTGTGCAGCCCGCTCGCCCGTGCCGTGACCGTGACCGCCGCGGCCCCGTCGGCGGGCCGGACGATCGCGAGGGCCTTCCCGTGGAAGGCGGACCGGACGGGCGACCGGTAGTTCTCGGCGCTCTCCTGCTGCCCGTTGTCGGCGCCGACGAGATGCCCGCCGGTGACCTGGAAGGTCAGCGCGTGATCGGCGCCGGGCACGAGGACGCCCCGGGAGTCGGTCACCTCGGCGGTGACGAAGACCAGGCCGTCAGCGGTCGTCTCCGTCCGGTCCGGCGTCAGCCGCACCGCCGCGGCCTCGCCCGCGGTCCGCAGGGTGTCGCGGGCGACCTCGCGCCCGTTCCGCCGTGCCACCGCCACGAGCTTGCCCGCCTCGAAGGGCACCTGCCAGGTGAGGTGGAGCCGCCCCGCGCTGCCGTTGGGGCTGGTGTAACTGCCCGGGTACGGCCCCGAGGTGACGGTCTTGTCGTCTCCGGTCGCCTCGGTGGTCTCCAGGTACTCCCGCCCGTCCGTCGTCCTCTTCCGGTCGAAGCGGCGCACCCCCAGCGACCGGCCGTTGAGGAACAGCTCCACACTGTCGGCGTTGGAGTACGCCCAGACCGCCACGGTGTCCTTGGGACGGTGTCCGGTCCAGTCCATGGGCACCAAGTGCACCATGGGCTCCTCGCTCCACTGGCTGCGGAAGAGCGAGAACTGGTCCTTGGGGAAGCCGGTGGTGTCGACGGCGCCGAAGAACGAGGACTTCACCGGGAAGACGTCGTCGTACGGTGTGGGCTCACCGAGGTAGTCGAAGCCGGTCCAGAGGAACTGGCCGCCGAAGAACTCCCGGTCGCGGTCCTTCTTGAGGGCGTACTCGCCGCTCATCGTCCACGACTCCAGGTTGTTGTCGTACGACGAGGCGCCGCGCCGCCCGGGCGTGTAGTTCTCACCGGTGTTGAGCAGCCCGGGGCTCTCGTACACACCGCGGGTCGAGGTGCTCGACGAGCTCTCGGACTCGAAGAGGAAGGTGTCCGGGTACTTCTCGTGCAGCGCGTCGACGGAGGCGGCCGTGTTGTAGTTGAGCCCGACGCCGTCGAGCATGCGCAGGATGCGGTCCTGCGGCGAACCGTCCTTCGGCACGCTGCGGTACTTGTCCGAGCCGATCACCACGGCACGGGTCGTGTCGACCGACTTCACGGCCTCGATCAGCCGCTCGGCCATCGCCACTCCGGCTTCGGTGGTGCTGTCCGGGATCTCGTTGCCGATGGACCACATCACCACGGCGGGCGAGTTCTTGGCCGCGTGCACCATCTCCTTGATGTCGGCGTCGCTGTGCTCGTCGAAGAACCGGCCGTAGTCGTACGGGTTCTTCGGCGTGCGCCAGCAGTCGAACGCCTCGACCTGGAGCAAAATCCCCAGCTCGTCGCAGAGCGTGACCACCTGGGGAGCCGGCGGGTTGTGCGAGGTCCGCAGGGCGTTGACGCCCATCTCCCGCATGATCTCCAACTGCCGCCGGGCCGCGTCGGGGTGGAAGGCGGCGCCCAGCGCACCGAGGTCGTGGTGCAGATTGACGCCCCGCAGCTTCATCCGCTCCCCGTTGAGCGAGAAGCCGTGGCCGGGGTCGAATGTGGTCCACCGCAGCCCGAAGGACGTGCGCGTCTCGTCGACGGTCCGGCCGTCGACGGTGATGCGGGTGTCGACGGTGTAGCGGTGGGGGCGGCGCACCGACCAGAGGCGGGGCTCGTCGATGCGGAGATCGAGCGTTGTCGTCGTGGCATCGCCGGTGAGGGTGGCGGGGGCGGAGACCGACCCGACCCCCCGGCCATTGGAGTCCCGGACCGTCGCCGTGACCTCGGCCCGTACGGAGTTCCGCGCCTCGCTCACGGCGGCCACCGCCACGCGGACCGCGGCATGGCCCTGCTCGACGGTCCGCGCCAGGTCCGGCGTGGTGACCGTGACCCCGTGCCGGACGATGTGCACGGGATCGGTGACGACCAGCCGTACGTCCCGGTGGATGCCGCTGCCGGAGTACCAGCGGCTGCTCGGCACCTGGTTCCGGGCCCGTACGGACAGGGTGTCGGCCGTCCGTCCGTCGGTGTGCGCGCGGCCGGTGAGGTCCACGGCGAAGCCGGTGTAGCCGTACGGGTGGGTGGCGACCAGCTCCCCGTTGAAGTGCACCTGCGCGTCCATGTACACGCCGTCGAACTCCACGGAGATCCGCTTGCCCGCGGTCTCCGCCGGGAGCGTGAAGGTCTTCGTGTACCAGCCGAGCCCGCCGGGGAGATAGCCGCTGCCCGCCGTGGTGCGGTCGTCCTTGACGGGATCCAGGCCGATGCTCCAGTCGTGCGGCACGTCCACGTCGCGCCAGGCCGGATCGCCGTCCGCGGGCCGGGGTGCCTCCTCGCCCGTCGTGTTCACGAGGGCGAACCGCCATCCGCGGCAGAGATCGATCTCCCGGCCCGCCCCCTCCGTGGCGGTCGCCGCCCGCCCGGCCGCCCGAGCCGTGGCACCCAACGCCGGCTGTGCACCGAGGACTCCACCGAGGGAGGCGCCGGCGCCGCCCAGAACCACGCGTCTTGAGATGGCCATGCCGCTGAGTCTGTCGAGTCCTGTTGATATATGTCAATGAACACAACAAAACTTCTCAACTAGCGGCAGAGTGCACCAGGACGCCGCCGACATACGTCTGCAGAACCCGTGTCGCCGCGATGTCGCCGGCCGGGTCCTCGAAGGGGTCGCGGTCCAGGACGGCGAGGTCGGCCAGGTTGCCGGCGCGCAGGGTGCCGGTGTCGTCGAGGTGGTTCACATACGCGCTGCCGGCGGTGTACGCCGCGAGGGCCGCGCCGAGGTCGAGGCGCTGTCCGGGAAGGAAGGCGGGGGAGTCGGCGGGGGCGTCCGGCCGGCAGCGGTGCACCGCGGTGTGCAGTGCGGCCATCGGGTCGGGGCTGCTAACCGGCCAGTCGCTGCCGGCGGCGAGCGTGGCGCCGGAGCGGAGCAGGTCGCCGAAGGGGTACTGGTGGGCGGTCCGTTCGGCGCCGAGGAACGGGATGGTGAGCTCGTCCATCTGCGGCTCGTGCACGGCCCACAGCGCCTGGATGTTGGCGGTGGCACCGAGGCGGCGGAAGCGGGGGACGTCGTCGGGGTGGACGATCTGGAGGTGGGCGAGGTGCGGGCGGTGGTCGGTCCAGCCGTTGGCCTTCCGCGCGGCCTCGACCGCGTCGAGGGACTCCCGGACGGCCCGGTCGCCGAGCGCGTGGAAGTGGACCTGGAAGCCGTGCGCGTCCAGTTCCGTGACGTAGTGGCGCAGCGCCCCGGGCTCGATGAAGGAGATGCCGCTGTTGTCGGAGGCGCAGCCGCAGGCGGTGAGGTAGGGGTGGAGGAGGGCGGCCGTGTGGTTCTCGGCGATGCCGTCCTGCATGATCTTCACGGTCGTGGCGCGCAGCCGACCGGCCGTCAACTCCTCGCGGCGAGCGAGAAGTTCGGGCAGCTGCTCGGTGCCGCGGGCCCGGTCCCACCACAGTGATCCGGTGACCCGGGCGGTCAGCCGTCCGGAGCGGACGGCGGCCGCGTAGGCGGGGGAGGGGTCGGCCATCCCGGCGTGGTTGCCGAGCAGCGCGTCCTGCCAGGCGGTGATGCCGTACGAGTGGAGGAGCGCCTGGGCGCGCAGCAGTCCTTCGGTGAGCGTGGCGAGGGTGGGCGCCGGGACGGCGGCGGCGACCAGCATCATGGCGCCCTCCTGGAGCATCCCGGTGGGGTGCCCGTCCGCCTCCCGCTCCAGCCGGCCGTCGGCGGGGTCGGGCGTACGGGCGTCGAGGCCGGCGCGTTCGAGGGCGCGGGTGTTGGCCCAGCCGCCGTGGTGATCGCGGTTGACGAGGTACACCGGGCGGTCGGGCACGAGCGCGTCGAGGAACTGGCGGGTGGGCGTGCCGCCGGGGAATGCCTCCATGGACCAGCCGCCGCCGGTGATCCACTCCGCTTCGGGGTGCGCGTCGGCGTACGCGCGGATGCGGCGGCGGTACTCCTCGGCAGTGACCGCTCCGCTCAGGTCGCACTGCCCCAGTTCCACGCCGCCGCCCACCGGGTGCACATGCGCGTCCTGGAAGCCGGGCACGAGCAGCCGGCCGTGCAGGTCGACGACTTCGGTACGCGGACCGATCAGCTCGTGCACCTCGTCGTGTCCGACGGCGACGATGCGCTCGCCGCGCACGGCGAGGGCGGTGGCGCGGCTGCGGGCCGGGTCCACGGTGTGGACGGGGCCACCGGTGAAGACGAGATCGGCGGGGTGCGAGTGCGACATGTCCGGGCTCCTGGGTCGAGGGGAGGGGTCGAGGG